>CALFHQ010000419.1 GCA_937876385.1 uncultured Pseudomonadota bacterium | reverse complement strand
CACCCTCATCGCTCGCACCGAAACCCTCCGCGCCCACAACGAGGGCCGCAAGGTCTTCTACCGTCAGGTCGGCGTCACCAAAGTCCGCTGGCTCATCGCAGACGATGCCAGGACATGCCCCGCCTGCCGGGCCTTGAACGGGAAGGTGTTCGGGATCGACGAAATCGAGGGGCCGCCGGTTCATCCCTATTGCCGGTGCGCTTTGTTGGCCATCAGGGTCGCAACATGATACCGGCCGAATGATGACTGTGTCAGGCCTACTCTGAAGCGACTGGCGCTCCGTCTTTCAAGCCTCTGTCGCAGAATCCTGAATCTCCTACGGCTCAGCACACAGTCCGTTCGCAGGAACACAGAGGGCTATCTCTGTGGAATCGACGAGCGTGCTCTTGCACTCGTAGCCGGGGGGACAAGCTACCGTGTCTTCGCATTTGGCCGCGCAATGCCCCTCGTTCTCTCCGCCGGCCACCAGACACACTCCCACGGTCTCTGGAGAGGCCGGCGAACTACACTCTGCGCTGTCGTCACAAGACTTGCAGAGGAAAATCGTCGTTGGAAGGCACACGCAAGCAACATTCTGATCTACACAGTCAACATCCTTCCCAAACCCAGCGGGTGGGGGACAGACAAAGCCGTACCCACATTCTTCATGGGTGCTGCAGAGCTTCGTGCAAAAACTGGCAGATGCTGAGAAATCGTACGGAACGCACGGGCCATAGTCGCATGAGGATTCGCTACTGCAAGCGTTCAGATACTCGCCTTCTGCGTCGTTGGTTTTGTCTGCCAGGAATTCAGAGACGGGAACGACGTCGACGGCATCACACCGCTCGTTCGCTGCGTCAAGAAACTCGGAGAGGGGAGTCTCTGCATATTCCACGTCAGCCCTTGCGACCGAATCGAATGCCTGTGTGTCCGGCTGCTGTCGGCATAATGCCTCATCAAAGCATCTGGCATCCATTCGCTCACTTGAATCTACGTCACATGAGAGGTCGGCACTGTCACCGGCAAACATCGTTTCAACATCACCATTTTCGCTCGCCGAGCACGCGCACACGCACACGCACAACGCAACAAGTGGTGGGCAAATCCGAAGCGCAGTCATGGCCCTACTCCGAGATCTTGTAGCGGTACCCAGTATCTCCAGTAGTCTTGTCCTTCCCCATCATGACTAGTCGATAATCCCCGATGTAGTTTGTCATCGCAATCCGGTGCAAAGTCCCACCGTGCTGTTTTACCAGTCTCGACCAATGGGCCCCGTCCGCCGGATAGACCAGGGTGTTGGTGCAGGGAGAGCTGCACCGCTGATATCTGATCTCTCCGTCGCCATCGACCGTTGCAACGTGGAGTTCATCCTTGAAGATCTCTACCTCGATGCCCTTGGAGGCATTCGGCGAATTTGGGATTACCATGGCTGTTTTCTGGCCGCTAGAATTGAGTTTGAGAAGTCTGCTCTCGTAGCTCGAATTCGCATAGCCAATCCAGAGTTGGTCCTGCCAATCGCCGATAGCGGATGGCGAAACGTAGGTCTGGTAGCCGGTTGTCGTTGCACACTCATTCCACCCGGCCGCGCTCATCGTTCGGTATCTCATGTAGTTGTTGGACGCTCGAAAGACCAAGTAGATCTTCTCGTCGAATTCAGCGACCGCGACTCTGTCACTGGTGGCCGTGGCGTAGGTGCAGTTCCCGTCTGGGACAGTATACACGTTCGCGTCGAATGTCTCGTTCGAGTCCATGACCACATACTGAATCGCTGTTTGCCCATCTTCCTTGAAAAAGACATATAGATCTTCATTGAACTCGACCGCTGAGGGAATGTTGTCCGTAACCGCTCCAGAGAGTATTGTAGTGATGTCAACGGCGTCTCCCCAGGAGGCTGTTGCTCCCTCGTATTTTCTGTACAAGATATGGTTTGACGAACGCTTCTTGTAGAACATGAACATGTCATTACCGGTTTCGGAGAAGAACGCCACGTCTGGTGCCATGTCCACGTCATGGGTAGGCGACGCCGGGTAGTCTTTGGTCCACAATCCAACAGCCTGCAACGATCTCATTGTGTTCGTTAGTTCATAGGAGGGAACTCCGAAGAGGGCCACGGCACCGCTCTGCATCGCGTAGAAGTAGTCGAGAAGATCGGCAGAATGATCCAAGTAATCATGCTGGATAATGTAGTACTGCATCTCCTCGGCGTCGTAGGTGCCGATGCTACATACTTCTACCTGGTCATGCGTCACGCAGGCAGGGTTTTCATCGTGCGCAAGAAGGTAATTCTGCTTGTTGATGATTCCAGCGTTTGCGTGCGTCTGCTCTACATCGATGAAGTTCACGAAACTATCAGGATCACCTCCTGGTGCACATGATTGTTCTGGAGGGCACTCACCGCAACCACATGCTGGAGGATTCATCATGTTTCTGACGGTCCCGATTGGACATGAAGCTCCCACCAACCAGTCATTGCCGTAGGGGCTGTCGTCTGCAGTCATCGCGCTGAAAAAATCAGCGTATCCCTCACTGAGAGCAAATTGCTGGTCGCCTCCGTAAATCCCGTATTCTTCGATTTCCGAATTCACCACGGCATGGCCGAATTCGTGTGCGACGGAATCACGGCATGCTTCATCCGGTCGAAATACCGCTTGCGGCGGGTCAGTCCAGTACGCCCATTGTGTTGGCCATGTGGAATCCGTAGTCAGAATCCATGCGCCATCACCGGGGTCGTTCCATGTATCTCTCGCGAATCTCGTGTACCAATACCGCCAGGTGTAAAACTCCCCAAGGTATCCCTGATACGTATCTCCAGGCCAAGAGCCAAAGAAGTAGTAGGGGCTGTTTCTGTAGATCAGTTGACCAGGAATGTCGGAATCGTTGTCCCCATAGTGGACCTTTCTGACGGCCTTGAAATTCAGCGACACGGCATCAATGTATTGAAGGTTTTGAGCGTCGAAAAACATGATTGAGCCTGCTCCCGTATCATGACAGACGACATGGGATTTGACTGCTGGTCCGACCCACTCCGTCTTCAGCGAGAAGACCTCAGACGCAAGGATTCCAATTTCGTAGTCGAGGATCTCGAACTCGCAGTCGCTGGGGGCGGCGATCTCATACACCGCTTGCTCGACGTTGTCAGCGAACTCGGGCGAGTCGGGTTGCAATTGAGATAGGATCGCTGATGCGTCTTGCGATACCACCGCACTCGGCACATACCATCCATTGAGCCGAAGAATGCGCCCTTGGCCGTCCACGTCCACGTAGTAGCCAGCTCCGAATACGGGAAATCCCTGGTGCACCTGCTGAAACTCGACTGTGGCGCCGCCATCTTCATGGAATCGAATACCCGCGTAGGAAAGGTTGCCAGCGATGTCGGCATCTCTGAAGAGCCCTGAGTATGTGCCGAGAAACTGCAGTGTGACATTCGCATAGTCAAGCCAATCGTCGACAGCAGAGCTCTCTGCCTGTTCCAGAGGGGCGACTCCCTGCACAAACCTCGGAGTGCCGAAACCCGACCAACGAATATTGACACTGGCCGGCTGCTCAACAACACTCGCCAGATCCTCCAGCGTCAGACCGTGGATCAACAAGTACTCATGCAGGTTTTGCTCGTACTCGCTGTTGAGCAAGTCCACGGCGAGTTGCCGAAGGACTTGGACATCCTCCGCAGCGTCGGGATTTGTTTCGGCCCTCGCTGACGGCGGAGCAAGCACAAAAAATGCTACCGCCGCAGCGGTGAAGCAAGCAAGTGTAGAATTCTTCATGCCCTTCCTCCCGGTATTGTCATGACGCAACGAACGCAGATCAGGCACCGTCGGTTACCTTTTACCACAGAGGTGGTCCTCATGGCCAAAGATTCGTTCCTTGAGACCACAGATTTGAGCGCTCAACGGCTACACCTCGCCCCAGACTGACCTTTCTCGTCAGTCTGCCCGCACTTCTTGCGGAGCGAAAAGCGCTCGTAGTTTCGCCACCTTGGGAGACCGTAGCCCTTCTTTGTCAGTCGCGGTGTCACAGGGGGGCTACTTCCCGCCCCGCCCGCCCCTCGCCCGGTTTCTGCCGTCGAAATTCCCTAAGAGTTTGGCGACCTTGTGAGCGCCACCTTTCTCGCCC
>CALFHQ010000418.1 GCA_937876385.1 uncultured Pseudomonadota bacterium | reverse complement strand
CAGAGACCAGTCCGCCGATCCACTTCAAGGTGGTCTGGACGATTTCGTATCCGTTTCTGGGGAAGAGGCGAGCGTAGGTTAGCGGCATGCGAGCGACTTTGACTCGTTCCAGGAGTTCTTCGTCTTCACCGGCGAGGGCTTCGGCCTGGTCGAAGTAGTTGTCCGCCTGGGTCATGATTTCATCAGAGAGGTATCCTTGCCCGGGGTTGGTGTAGAGGTGCATGTGAATGTTGTTGTCGGTGACCTCATCCAAGAGCATCTCGATGTAATCTCGAATGGGTTCCCATGCGGCCTGGTAGTATCCTTTAAGGAATTCTTCCCGGATGGCATCGGGGTCCTGGCGTGGGTCCCACAGGAGTTGCATCCCATAGTAGGGTCGAAGGAGTGAGAACTCCCCTCCCCCACCGGAATTCCCCATCCCCTGGAGGTAGATTCCTTCCACTCCGATGTCCTTGTAGAAGCGCATGTCGGCCACCATGGCTCTAAAGTTGGGGAAGGGATTGTAGTAGTGGGTGAAGTCGACGATGTAGTGCCAGATGTACAGGTGGTCAACCAGTTTGGCCCAGGCTTGCGCCCTTCGTTTGTAGTCGGCGTTCTCGGGGCAAGTTGCCACGGGATGGGAGTCGCAGGAGGGATACATGTGGCACAACCAGACGGCAACATTGGGGTGCATCTCGAGTCCCTCGGGGGGTTCCTCGGTGTACATGTAGGCGAGGGTTCCAATGAGCTTGTCGGGGTAGACCTGAGAGGTTCGTTTGGCTAGTTCGTTGACGAACCAGAACTGGGTTCCTCCGGCGGTCTTGTATTTCTCGTTCATGGCGGTGCACTTGTCGCACTGGCAGTAGTTATAGCGATCCTTCTGGCTGAAGTTGTGCTGGCGAACGTGGGGTTTGTCGGCCATGCGTTGGAGCATGCGCTCGGTGACGATATCCAGGACATCGGGGTTGGTGAGGCACAGTTGCGTTTCGTCCTTGATTCGGACCCCTCCGATTTCCGAGAAATACTCGGGGTGTTCATCGAAGAATTCTTCGGGGCTGACGTACCAGAAATAGCTGTGGGCTCGGCCGTCGTGGGCTTGCTCGACCCCAAAGGGGTCGTCTTCGGGGTTGTTGCCGCCGTTGTCCAGTTGGTGTTTGACGAATTCTTCGTCTCCCCCGGGCCACGCATAGGATGTATTTCTGAATTCGAATGCGGGGTGAACGGTGCGGTCGATGGGGGGGATCTCCAAGGTCTGGATGGAGGGAGTATTCTCGACCCCTGGAGCGTACCAGCGAACACCGGCATACTCCTCAAGGAATCGGTAGACACCGTAGAGGGTACCGGCTGCTTTCGTACCGGCGATGACTAGATGGTTCTGCACCGTTCGAATGGTGTATCCCTGTTCCCCGAGCAGTTCGTCGGTGGGGGCGACGCCGAGGGATGCGGCCACGTCATTTCGGCCCAAAACGATCATCGAGATTCCATCGGCTGGGGGTTCGGAGACGATTGGAAGGGTGACTCCGGTGGCGGTGAGGAGGTGTTCTTGCAGTTCGGAAGCTCCCTGCTGCTCAGAGGGGGAGGCGTCCAAAGCCAGATAGATAACAGCCAGGCTCTCTGCGTCCTGGACGAGGGTGACCCCTTGCCCGCAAGTCATCTCGATGACTCCCTCTTTCACACACTGGTAGGAGATGAAACCGGGAAGTGCTGCTTCCTCTTTCACTAGGGTCGGCATGAGTGGATGGCATTGGCAGGTAGGTCCTGGACACAACCAGGTGATGGATTTTCCCGGAGAGCATTGCACCTCAATGCTTGCGGTGTGGTTTTCAAAGGAGGCCCACTGTGCCGTGGGAGGGGCGGGCATTCGAGTGGGAACCGGGGTTTGGAAGACCGAAGCAAACACCGTCTTGAGTTCTCCCGCTGCGTTGAGGAACGCGAACCCTCCGTCCCCCTTGTAGTGGTCCCACAGGGCGCTTGAGACGTTGTGTGCCAGGAACCAGGAGTGGAGGTCTACCATGTAGTGGTCGAGGTTGGGGACATCGGTGATCCCCCCGTACTCTCCCACCCAGAGGGGGACATCCTGTTCCAGATAAGCGCCCCAGCTCTCTTCCAAATCGGCGTACAGTGCTTCCTTTGCGGCTTGGTCGGCGCCGTATCCGGCTCCTGTGGGTTCGTGGACTTCGGGGGGGTAGTAGTGAGGTGCGACGACAATTCGCTCGCGCATTTCTTCGGGGATTTCCATGGCATCGGCGAGGCCTAAGGTAAAGGCTCCTGAGGGCTCCACAAAGAGCAGCCGGCCGGGGCATTGGGCGTCGATTTTCTCGAAGACATCCAAGTAGAAAGGAAGGAGCACATCGTTGTCAAAGCCGGGGTCGTTGAGAGAGCTCCCTGGCCACGGCTCGTTCATGGGGTCAAAGCCAACAATCATGGGATTGTCACAGACGACCGCTGCCAACTGGGAAGCCATATCTCCGTAGACTTGCTGTATCTGAGCCGAATTCCAGAAGGCGTCGAAGCAGCCAGACACCTGCTCAGTGAGATAATTCGACCACCAGGGGGTTCTGGTTTCGTAGCCGCTCTTCACGTTGTCTGGACAGGCCCACTCGGGGGCGCCGTGTTCCAGAAAGGGTCGTCCCCAGAGGTCTTGGTGGAAGTCCACAATGATGTAGAGCCCAGCGTC
>CALFHQ010000417.1 GCA_937876385.1 uncultured Pseudomonadota bacterium | reverse complement strand
GAACTCCGGGAAAGGGGGCCGGACCGGTATCGAATCACCATCACGGACAACGGCCCCGGGATCATCAAAGGGCAAATTGCCAATATCTTCGGGAAGTTGCTCTACGGTTCGAAGTTTCACCGCCTCAAGATGAGTCGCGGTCAGCAGGGCATCGGCATCTCCGCTGCTGGAATGTATGGCCTCATCACCACGGGTCGCCCGGTGGAGATCGTCACTCGAACCGGAGCCAGCCGCCCGGCAAGATTCATCCAGATGCGCATCGACACCAAGCGAAACCGTCCGGAGATCATCCAGGACATGGACATTGTCTGGCACCACGACCATGGCACGCAGGTCTCCATCGACCTGGAGGGCAAGTACGTGCGAGGTCGCCAGTCGGTGGATGAGTACCTTCGTCAAACGGCCATCGCCAACCCCCACATCAACATCCACTACCGAGCTCCCGACGGGGCCACCCAGTTCTATGAAAGGGCCACCAACGACATTCCCCCCGACACCGAGGAGATCAAGCCCCACCCCCGGGGAGTCGAGTTGGGAACGCTGCAATCCATGCTCAAGGAGTCACACCAGCGCAACCTGGTAAACTTCCTCCAGGCCGAGTTCTCCCGGGTGTCCCGCAACGTCGCTCTGGAGATTTGCGAGCACGCAGACATGAGCCCTCGAGCCTATGTCAAGCGCATCGGGCGGGAGAGTGTCGAGGCCCTCATGAAGGGAATCGAGCAGACCCGCATCATGAATCCTCCCACCAACTGTGTGGCTCCCATTGGAGAAGAGCAGTTGGTGCGTGGGCTGGCATCGGTGGTTCCAGCAGAGTTCTACTCTTCCACCACCCGCCCCCCGGCGGTGTATCGTGGCAACCCCTTCATCATCGAGGCGGCCTTAGCCTATGGGGGAGAGCACGGAGACGGAGCAGACCAACCCGCTCGGCTTCTTCGTTACGCAAACCGGGTTCCGCTGCTGTACCAGCAGGGTGCCTGCGCTTGTTTCGCATCCACGACACGAGTCAATTGGAAGAACTACGGAGTACAGCAGCCCAGAAACGGGCTCCCGTCGGCTCCCCTTACAATCGTCGTGCACATGGCCAGCGTTTGGGTCCCCTTCACCTCTGAATCCAAGGAAGCCATCGCAGGCTACACCGAGATCGAAGACGAGATGATCCGCGCCGTCCAGGAGTGCGGTCGAAAGCTCAAGATATTCCTCTCCAGGAAGCGAAGAGAGAAGGAATCCAATCGGAAAATTAACTACATCAGCACCTACATTCCCCACATCGGCATCGGGTTGCGTGAACTGGTGGGTCTCTCCGAGGAACAGGAGAACGCCATCGTCGACGACCTCACCGCCATGTTGGAACGTTCGAAGGATTGACGTGAGCGACGAAAAGAAAAGCACCAAAGGTCCAGACAAGATCGTCGAGACTCCCGAACTCGACCGACCGGAAACGGACCGCCATCCAGCCTTGGAGAGTCTCGTTGCCATTGGGCGGCAGATTCAAAAGGACATTGAGCGTGGGCGGAGGCCTCACATCACTGTTCCCATCCGGGGCCTCTCCAACGTCCGTTTTTCCCCCAGAAAGGGGCACTTCGTCATTGGCAAGAAGGTGTCAAAGCGCACGCTGTCTTACCAGACGGTGAAGCCTTTTGCTCAAACCGTGCGCCTGATGGCCTTCGCCAAGCACCTCATCGAGACCGACGATTTCGCCTCGAAGAGAGAGGTTTACTACACCTCAAAAGGCTCCTCGAAGCGGTCAGCCAAGGACAGCGGGAGTGCGGGGTGGGGCGCTGCAGGATTCAAGGAACAGACCGAATCCGACACCATCATGGACGACATCGAGGCCATGGCCTCGGTCAATCGCGGGCAGTTGGGCTTCATCCCCGCCGAGCAAAACGGTTCTGTTGCCGGGAAGCTCATCGTCATCGACACCGACCCTTACACCAACAAGCGAATTGAAATCGACTGCACAGGCTTTGGCCGAGGCAGCTATTCGATTCCGTCTCGAGTAGAAGGGTTGGGATTTCGAACCAAGGCAGACTTCATCCTGGCTGTGGAAACCGCGGCCCTGTTCGAGCGCTTGAACGGCCACGCATACTGGCGTGATGCCAACTGCATCGTCGTCGCCATGGGCGGGGTGCCTACTCGAGCCAACCGCCGGTTTGTTCGGATGCTCTCTGATGCCTGCGACCTCCCCGTATACATCTTCACCGACGGGGACCCCTACGGCTTCTGCAACATCTATCGAACCATGAAGGTGGGTTCCGGAAATGCTGCGGCGGTAAACGAGTTCTTCTGCGTCCCTCGAGCCCACCTCATTGGGGTGACGCCTCAGGACATGCTGGATTACGACCTTCCCACCCATCCGCTGGAAGAGAAGGACCGAAAGCGAGCCACCGACGCCCTGAAGAACGACCCGTTCTTCCAGCAGCACCAGCCGTGGATTGATGCCCTGAACCAGATGTTGGAGTTGGGTGTTCGTTGCGAGCAGCAGGCGTTTGCGGCGAGAGGCCTCAACTATGTAATGGAAACCTACCTGCCAGAGAAAATTGCCAATCCAAAGGGAATGCTGCCGTGAGGAGGCTGCAGGCTGGAGGCTGAAGGCTGCAGGCTACCTGTTGCTGACTTCTCGGGCGTAGGCGTCGATGCTCAGTGGTTTTCCGGTGGA
>CALFHQ010000416.1 GCA_937876385.1 uncultured Pseudomonadota bacterium | reverse complement strand
CCACCCGAGGACATTGTCGAAATCGAAGACATCCCGGAACCGGACTACCAGATGGGGGGAGTTCCCCGAGCCCCGGACGATATCGAGGACGTGAAAGAAGAAGACGAGTACGAACTTCAAGGTGGCGCCCCCATGCCCGAAGATCTGGTGGAAGAAGATGTGAAGCCGGACACAGGGCCTGATGTCGAAGAGGACTATATCCTTTCCGGTTTTGCAGCCCCCCCTGAGGAGGACTGAGCTATGGACCTAAAACGAAAGAAGGCAAAGAAGCCCTCCGCGGAGTATCCCCAAGCCAAGGAAGTCAAGCAGGACCGACGGCGTTTTCTCGGCTTGCTGGGCAAGGGACTTCTGGGAATGACAGCGCTGTCCGTGTACCGATGCATGGGGGCAGCCCCTGATGATGCCCCTCAGGAAGACTTGTACGGACCAATGGACCTGTCCTCCCCCAGCGATATCCAGGAAACCGATTGGAACATCCAGGGTGGCGCCCCGCTGCCTGACGAAGTGGAACAGGGGGATGCGCTGAGTTGCACCCTCGATACCGAGGGAGAATTTCCTCCGCTGGCGGGCGAGCCTCGTGAACCGGAGGATGTTCGGGACGGAAGTCTGCAAGAAGAGGATATTCCTCCCCTTGCCGGAGACATGCCGGCCCCTGATGTGACCTCGGAAGACCTCGTTGAGGAGGATCTTGCTCTATATGGGGGAGACTTGCCGGAACTCGATGTCACCACCTCTGGGGATGCCGATGTGGAAACGGACTCCGGAGAGTTTCCCCCGGTCGATGGTGACATGGAAATTCCTCAGGAATAGGTAGTTCAGGGCTTCAAAGCAAACTTGTAGAACCGCTTCACGAAGTTTTCGTTTTGCTCGACGAAGAGGGTATTTGCGGCTCGGTCAGCTTGTTCCACCATGATTTGCTCAAACCAGCACAGCAGTCCCGAGACCTCGGCCACCGACCCGGTCATTGCGTAGTTCACGCAGCCGCACCAGTGCATGCAACGGTCTACGATGTCGCATTCCCGGCATTCGTCCAGTTCCACATTCTTGGTGTGAACCAGGTTGTCTCGTTTCTTGATGTCCACCCCTCGCACGACGTCACCGATGACCACATCTTCCCGGTCGTCTTCCCCGATGAGTCGGTCACAGGGGTAGAGTTTCCCGGTGGGGGAAACGGCCAACTCCTGGCATCCGAAGTCGCAGCGGTCTGTGCAGGCAAAGCCACCCTTGACATGGGTGACAATTTTGCTGTCCAGGATGTTCACCCTGAAGGGCTGTGGTTCGCTTCGGTACAACTCGATGTATCGGTCGGTGAAGGCGGTAAAGGCGTTCTTGAAGCGTTCCAGGTTGGTCTCATCCCACTGTGCTTCATAGTTCAAGTTGAAGCTCATATTTCGGATTCCGAAACCCAGGAGATACTCCAACGAGTCGGCCATGTGCTCGACGTTGAGGGGGTCCACCACAGAGATGGTTTTCAGCGGCAGGTGCAGGGCCAGCGCTCTCTTGATTCCCGCTTCCACCTCTTCGTGGCTGTTGCGGTCGTTGACATAGCGTCGACAGGCGTTGTGGGCGGCGGCGTTGCCGTCGATGCTGACGCCGAGATGGAAGTAGTGCTGTTTCATCCACTCCAACGATTCCTGGGTGAGGAGGGTTCCGTTGGTTGTGAGTACGAGCTTGACCTTCTCTGCGGTGGCGTGGGTTCTGTGCTCGATGTAGCGGGTGATCTCCTTCATCAAATCGAAATGGAGCATCGGTTCGCCGCCGAAGAACCCCACTTGAGCCAATGGGCTGTCCATTGCCAGCACCAGGTCAACGGCTTTACGAGCCGTGTCCATGGTCATGGGGTTCTTGAACTTCTCCCCGTTGTAGCAATAGGTGCAAGCGAGGTTGCACGCGTGGTCTAGAAAGAGGGTCAGTCGCATCGGTTACCTCAAATTTCGATGGCGTACACGAAGGTCGCCTTTGGAGCGCGCAAGACCCGCTCCTGAATAACAGTTTGCGGAACCAGGTCGCTGTTCACAAACTCTTTTCGAAGCTCCAGGGCGTCGTCCTTGTCTCCCACGGCCTTGATGTGGCCCACTCGAACCATGAGTTTGTTGACGGCCTCAGGGAACTTGTCGAAGTGCAAGATGAACACGCCCTTGTCGGTTCCGTTGGGTGCGGCCATCTCGGGATCGAAGGTGATGGCCCCTTCTTTCATCAGGAATCCCAGTTGAATCACCGAAACATGACTGTACGGTTTGGGCTTGCCGGTGTCGGAGTACATTCCACGGGCGATGTGTCCCATGGCCCACTGAATGGAGCTCTGATAGGTCTGGTTCACCATCTCGTCGGAGATGATTCCCTTGTTTCGAAGGAAGTCCAGGTACCAGAGGGCGCCGGTTTGGGCCTTCAGCTCTTCCATGGTGCTGGCCAGCGGGCCGCCGAAAAACTCGGTGTCCTTCTTTCCTTCGAATCGATACTCGTGGGCGGGCCCAAAGTTGTGAGTCGCCTCGTGGAGGATGATGGAGAGCAGTCCCGCCTCAGCATCCTTCGGGTAGAACTCCAGGGAGGACTTGTCAAAGAGGGACTGAGCCTGTTTGAGGCTGATGGTGCGACTGTCGGGGTCGGTGTACAGGTTGCTCATGACCACCGTTCTTCCCCGCCCTTCGTTGGCAACCGGACCCCAGTTGGGGAGGCTTTGGCCAACCACTGCGCCCAGGTAGTGTCGGCTGTCTCCGTTGTTGAAGACGATATCGATGAAGTCGGGGAGGTGGAAGGTCACCGGTCTGGCCTGATAGGGTGCCCCCACGACCTTCGCCAGGGAGTCCTCCATTTCCTGCTGAACCGGGTTGAGCTTCTCCTGCCATTTCAGGGAGTCGGGGTTGATCAGGGCAAAGGCCATGTGGAAGCCGGCCTTTCGGCTGCAAGGCTCCCAGTACGTTTCGTCTGGGCCCACTCGAAGGTACCATTTCGAGTTCGTGGCGTTCATCTTAGACCATGCCTCATCAGCCTCGACCCAATTGTTGGTTCTGAACCCTTCGGCGGCAGCCTTAAGGTATGCCTGAAGCGCTGCTTCATTGCGTCCTTCGAGGGCTTTGGCCGCATTGTCGAGTTCTTTGGCGATGATCCCCATGATGCCTTTGTAAGCTTCGTTGTAAGGGACGGGGATGAGCTTTCCTTCCTTCTCTCGAACCACAACGAAGGGGGACATCAGCTCGTCTGCCTTCTCGTTTTTCGTGAGCAGATCGCAAAAGCCCTGCTCCTTCTGGATGGAAGCTGGATAGACGTCATAAATCGGTTTGGGGGCTCCCGGTACGCTGCTGCATTCGGGGATGTTCTCTGTGGCCGGGGAGACGCATTTGGGACCCCAGTTCCGCCGAAAAGCGCTGGCGCTGGTCGGATCGTCTTTGGGAATCTCCTTGCGCAAGGCAGCGGCCCCGGTTTGAGTGGCATACAGATTGTCGATGAGTTCTCCCACCACCATCATGTGTCCCACGAACTTCTTCTCCGGCAACTCCAGAGCTGTCAAGTCGTTGAACACCAGGGTCGGCATGCTCTGGGCGAGCTCCTGGATGATGAGCTCTCGACGTTTCGTCTCGTCGTCGTCCAGCCCCTGGGGAAGTCGTTTCCCTTCTCGCCAGTCGTACATTCGTTTGGAAAGATTGGTGAACTCGTCGGTGAAGACCTTCCCTTGGCTCCAGGTCGGTGCGTCGGGATAGAACAGCAGCCGCTGGGTCTCGCCGGCCTCGATGATTCCATCCTTGTTGGTGTCTTCTCGCCAGAAAATCGGTGCGTTCAGCATCATCGCTATCTGGTTGAATTCATCCTTTGGAATCTGTGCTTCGGGGTTTCGAGGGGCCGGCGGTTCGGCCGATTCTGGCTCGCGCTGGGCGTTCATTTCAGTT
>CALFHQ010000415.1 GCA_937876385.1 uncultured Pseudomonadota bacterium | reverse complement strand
GGCCCCGACGTTTCCGAGATAGATTCTACTGATAATGAAATCTGCGCCCCCAATTGTGTCGGCAAGGAGTGTGGCAGCGATGGCTGCGACGGCTTCTGTGGGGCGGGGTGCGATGAGAAGGAGACTTGTCAGGAAGGTATATGCGTCGTGAACTGCGATGCTGTTTGCGACGACGCCGAATGCGGCGAGGTGGACTACGGTCAAGACGACACCTGCGATTGCGGCGGGTGTGACGAGGGGGATGAGGGGTGCACAGAAAATACGTGCGTGAAATGCCCCGAAGAAATGGTATCTGACGGCAACGTCCCATGCTCAATGCCGGTGTGCGGAGCCCCGGGGGTATGCGATCTTTGTTCTGCTCCCGACCCCCTGGCGGGTAAGGGCCTGAACATCACGGAAATTCGCCTGCTCACAGACAGCGAAGAGTTGGTTGAAATGGACCTGGCGGAGATATCCGAACCGGAAAACTTCCTGGGGAATGCCCTTGGAGAAATCAACCTCATGGATGCTCTGTTGTTGCACCTTGTCAACGGGGTGATGAAGCCCTTTCTGTTTAGTCCGGGATATGCGGGGCAATGCACGGAGGAGGCTTTCGACCTCTACCTGCTTCCTTCGAAACTCACAGACGAGAATCAATGGACGAGCCATCCCGCTTTCTTTTCGCTGGCGGATGGCGACCTCGGAACCAGACTGGGCACCGTTCAGTTCTCGGAACCGTTTGGTGGAGCCAATGAAGCGATATCCGTGAATGAACAGTCGGTGGTCGTCCCCGTTCCCTTGCAAAGCGGCCAGGTCTGGCCTTTGAAACTGTCGAATCTCCAGTTTGACCTACGATTTTCCTATTCCACGCTGATGATTTGTGGCGGGCCCATCGATTGGGAAGAAAACCGATACGACCTCGACGGGGACGAATCGCAGGAATTTGAGCCGTTTCACGAGTCGAACGATCACCTCATTTTCGGCGAGCAGCTATATGAACTCGAGAAGGATGAGATAGAGATAGATCCTCTGCCCCCCAACGAGTTCAGAGGTGTCGTCACCGGCGAAGTTGAAACCGACAGCCTGCGCAATCTTCTCCTCGCATTGGATGCAGGTGCCGATCTCAACACGGGAGCCACACTCTGGGGCCTCATTGACGAAGCCGACAAGAAAGTCACCGCTGGTGGATCGGACGACATGTGGCTCACTTTTGCCCTGGTCATCGTAGGAAACTCGGGCGGAACAACAATTTACTGCCCCTCGTCCGACTGAACCCACCCAACCTCTTCTTCCCTGACATTGGCCCAATTCTCCGGCTTTCCCGACCGTGACTGTGCGCCGAGCGTCGCTGTGACGGTGAGACACCTGTGGGACATTCGACTGTGACAATCTGCATTGCGGTCAGGCCCAACGCTCCAACATCCCCCAACAGCGCCTAGTTGCACCTTTGGCACCGGCTTTGCAAAGCCTGAAAGACAGACACCAACAAGGAGGAACGCCATGCGAACATCATCTACATCCAAACACATCAACAGACTGAATCATTGGTTCTTTTCCGCCTTTCTCGGAATCTGTCTGCTGCACACCGCATCAAGCTGTGCGCCCGGCGCTGCCGTGGCACGCATCGACTACGAGGACGATGCCTGGTCCTCCGACGACTCGTGGTCGGAGGATGATCTCGTCGCCCAAGGCCATTCCAACAGTTTCGACTCCGAAATGAATGAAGGGACAGCGACCGATTCTCCGGCTGGAGATCCCACCGAGGCGTCTGATGTTGTCTCGACCGGTGGAGAGTCCCAGACAGTGAACAACCCGGACGACGAAGAGGATCAGAGCGTTCCGGATGTTTCTTTTCTCTTCAAATTGACGATGGCCCTGGTTGAACTGGACCCATGGATCCTGTTCATCCATCGACAGAATCCAGACTTCGGGGGCTACCACCCGGGCAGCGTTGAAGACATCGGGGGAGAAGATGAGGACCCCTGCATCCCTGACTGTGACGGCCGTGAATGCGGTGCGGATGGATGTGAGGGAAGCTGCGGCGAGTGCTCTGAAGACCAGTTCTGCAACCACACCGTCGGACTTTGCGAGGAAGTCGTTCCTGTCCACTGGGAGACCATCGAGCCGGCTGGATTGACGGCACAACGTATTGTGTCGCTGGCCATTGCCTCGGGGGGCTTCCCATCGCAAGCCATGGACGTGGATGGCGACTCGTCTACGTGTGCACCAAATGGCAGCTGTGATTCGGGATGCGATTCCCAACTTTCAACAGTCTTTCAGCAAATGGAACACATTCTCGACGTGAATGGGGAACTGGAGGCATCCATTGCAGACGAATCGTCTCTGGTTGCATTTGTCGCCCCTGGTTGGAACGAAGAGGGCCAGCCATTCTCAATCTCGGTCTTCTTCGCAGACTTTGAACCCGAGTGCACCTCTCTGTTTGACCCCACCTGCGAGTGCCAACTCCAGTGGGAATCGTTGAATCCGACCACAGGAACACCGAGGATGGAGATCCACAACGCCCGCGTAATTGACGGCGTGCTGACTGCAGGAGGCATGGATCAGACGGCCACAGTTGTGTTCCCCCTATCCGAAGACATCTTCCTGGAGTTGCCCTTGCGAATGGTTCAATTGGAGGCCGACATCGGCGGGGAAATGAGTGACTTGCAGTGGAAGAACGGACGCATTGGCTTCGTCCTGAACAAGGAGGAGATAACCGCTGCAATCGAATCGGTTCCCGAGGGTTCGGATTTCGATTCCTACAAGTCCACAGCCACAAACTTGGTCGACATGCTTGTACAGCCCGACATCGACTCCAATGGCGACGGTGAACTTGATTCTGCCTCCCTCGGCCTGGCATTCGAGACGCTCCACGTAAATGTCACCGGCTTCGTTCTCTGAACGTTCCCTTCCCTTGTGCAATCTGCTGGATTCGTTGGACAAGCATGTGATAGCCTCGTGAGCATGCAGTCCCAGACGATCACCCATTCCCAAGCATCCTCGAGCGGCAACGAAGCATTGTGGCTGGTCCTCCTCTCCACGCCAGACGGTTTGATTCCAGATTCGTTGGTGCTGCCGTTGACTGGGACATTCGAGGTCCAGCGGAATCAGAGCTGGAAACCCCGGAAGCTTTCCGACCCCTCCTTGTCTCGCCATCATTTCCGGATCACCGCGGTGAAGCACCTTGGAGGCCTCTGGGAGTTGGAAGATCTGGACAGCAAAAACGGAACCTTCGTCAATGCCCGTCGAGTGAAACGTCACTTCCTGAAGAGTGGAGATGTCATCCGTGCGGGTGATTGCGTGTTCACGGTGCTTTCGGCACCCCTTGGCAACGAACCTCCTACCCAGTTGTTTCCTGTTCCCCTGTCATCCTTAGGAAACAATGGGGCTTTGGCCGTTGACGAGGAGGACATGGAGTGGATCGGTTTCGGCCCGACCAGTCGAGGGATCCGGGAACAGCTTTGCCGCGTAGCTCCCACGACGCTACCGGTGTTGTTGCTGGGCGAAACCGGCACGGGAAAGGAGGTGGCCGCTCGAGCGATTCATCGCTTGTCCGGTCGGTTGGGGGAAATGAATTCGGTGAACTGCTCCGCCGTACCCGAATCCCTGTTCGAGAGTACTTTCTTCGGCCATCGCAAAGGGGCGTTCACCGGCGCCGACCGGGACGAGAAGGGACTGCTGCGAGCCACTCACAAAGGGACCCTGTTCCTGGACGAGGTGGGCGAAATGCCTCTTTCCGCACAGGCCAAACTGCTGAGGTTTCTGGAAGACGGACACGTGCAATCTGTGGGCAGCACTCGAAGCGAATCTGTGGACGTACGAATCGTATCAGCAACCAATGCGCCCATTCGCAGAAGCTCAACAGAGGGAAGCTTCCGCCCCGACTTGTTGGCACGGTTGGACGGCTTCTCGTTGGAGCTGCCACCCTTGAGACATCGTAGGGAAGACATTCCGGCTCTGGTATCTGGCTTCGCGTCGAAACACGAGGTCAGGCGGGTTGAATTGTCCCCGGACGCAACAGAAGCGATTGTGCTGGACGATTGGCCTCACAACGTCCGAGGTTTGGTGCGGACCGTTCAGCGTTGGTGCGAATTGGAACGACAAGGTGATGCGGTCAGCATCGGTCTCTGTCACCTTCCCAATGCGCTCGGCGATCGGATTTGTGCACGGGAGGAAGCTCCTGATGTTCCGAGCGCTCGAAGACGCAAACCCGACCGCAGTGAGTTGCTTTCCGTGCTGGAATCGTGCGAGTTCAACATCCAACTTGTGGCCCGCCATTTCGACAAGGACCGCAAGCAAGTCTACCGGTGGATGGAGCAGTACGGCATCGATCGACCTTGACACCTGACTCCCTGCCTAAGAATTCGACCGCTCAAGGGAAACCGGCGAACTCATTGCCAAGAAAGGGAGGCTGTGCCAAAATGCGTCCCGTTCCGCTGCTGCCATCAACCTCCGGCTGAAGCAGCACACGGTCTTCGTAGTTCACCGGCCTTCGAGCACAACGGCATGACCGACAGAAAAACCGAACTGGGACAGTCCCCCATCCCCCGCCTGTTGGCGCGTTATACAGCGCCGGCCGCTGTGGCCATGGTGGTGACCTCCCTGTACAACCTGGTGGACGCCATCTTCGTCGGCCAAGGGGCTGGGACGATGGCTCTGGCGGGGCTCACCGTCGCCTTTCCCATCCAGATGCTCATCATGGCGCTGGCTCAAATGGTGGGGCTGGGTAGTGGATCCCTCATTTCCCGCAGCCTCGGGGCCGGGAAGCAGCGCCTGGCAGAACAGGTTGCCGGTTCATCCTTCGTGGTTTCGCTGATTCTGGGAGCCGGTTTCACGGCTCTGGGTTTCACCTTCATGGTCCCCTTCCTGAAGCTCTTCGGCGCTACGCCGCTCTCCCTACCCTATGCGCAAGACTACCTGCAGATCATCTTCATCGGCTCCACCTACTTCTGCTTCGTCGTATCATCCAACTCCATCGCCCGCTCCGAGGGGAATATCAAAATCGGAATGGTGAGCATGCTCATCGGCGCCGCGGTGAACCTCATCCTGGACCCCATCTTCATTCTGGGGATGGACATGGGAATCCAGGGGGCCGCATTGGCCACCATCATCGCCCAGTTGTTCTCGTTCCTCTACCTCCTCTCCTACTTCTTGAGTGGGAAGAGCATGCTCAAGATCACCCGAAAGGATCTGAGGCCTCATCTGGGGTCCCTTCCCGAGGTGTTCTCGG
>CALFHQ010000414.1 GCA_937876385.1 uncultured Pseudomonadota bacterium | reverse complement strand
TCGAGCAGTACATCACCAAGCCCATTTCGGTGAAGTCCTTCCTGGCCATTGTGGATGAGATTCTGGGACTGACGAGGAAACGCTCCCTCAGTCCTTGAGACGGTCGAGTTCTTCCTTGAGATATTTGATGATGGCCTTGAGCTTCAGTGCGTGCTGCTCTTCGTCTTTGGCCAACCTCTCAAACAATTGCTTCGACAGTTCCCCGGGGGCGTTCTTCGCTGCCTTGCGGTACATATCCCGTGACTCACGTTCTCGTGGAATGGCCAACGTCGCCACCTGGATCATCGCCTTGATTTCCTTCACATTCGCTCTTCGTTCCTCTGACATGATGCCTCCTAGATGGTCGGGAAGGTGATTCTGCCGCCGATGAATCCCAGCGCCAGCACCATCGGTCCCAACGCAATGACCAACGCCTCGTAGACGATTTCCGGTCCCCCGAAGAGATGGACGGCCACCGCACCGATGCCCACAATGAGAAAGAGGAAGGTGAGGCTCAATTTCCAGACAAACAGCCGCGTCAACGCCCCATCGAACTGATATTTCCAATCCACAAGCCCCGACACAATGGGCGCAGGGGACAACAAAACCCCCAGATACAGGTTCACCACAGCGGCCGACTCACAGAAGTTGACCGCCCCCTGGGAACCACAAACCGAGCCCCCAAAGGCGTAGGACAACACATGCAGCAAGGCTGCCACGGTGACCAGGGCGATGGGGAAATGCACCGACGCCGGATGCGCGTGGAGGTTGTACATGATTCGAGCAAACGCCGGCAGGTCCGATTCGGTGCCCTCTCGCTTCGCACCGTCCACCAGAACTCCCACCCGTGGCTGGCTCTCCACGCGGTCCTCGGGATGAGGAGCCAGCAGCAGCTCTGCGGTCAAATCTCTCCCCGCCAGGTGCTTTCGAACGTGGCTCCCGTTCCGCCACATTTTCGACTCTGTGACGTCATACACGAACCCGTTTGCGGCGGTGTATGCCGGACGCCCCTCCTGGCCATCAAACTTCGCCAATTCTTCGGTTGTGAATCGTTTCTCTTCGCTCATGGCCCCCCACTGCAACGAACCGTGCGACGCAGTTTCAACTCTTAGATGAAGGGTTCACGTCGCTTCGAACCTTCATCGTGGATTCGGGCCGGCTTCTACTTATTCAACCACTGGCCAACCCAAGAATGGACTGTATCATACCACAACTTCGTGTTCTTCGGCTTTACAACAAAGTGCGTTTCGTCGGGGAAATACAGAAACTTCGATGGCACTCCCATTCTCTGCAATGCAGTAAAGAGTTGCATCGCCTGGTTCAGCGGCACCCTGAAGTCGTTGGCGCCGTGGATGACCAGCATCGGAGTCTTGAAGTTCTTCACGAACTGCGACGGGGACCACAACGTGTAATCCTCCGATTCCCATGGGGTGCCGCCGTATTCCCATTCGGGGAACCACAGCTCTTCGGTGGAGCCGTACATGCTCACCAGGTCGTACACCCCGGCGTGACTGAAGAGGCAGGCGAACCGGTTGTTCTTCCCCAGAATCCAATTGGCCATGTACCCGCCAAAGGAACCACCGCCGGCACACATCCGTTTGGGATCCACCCACCCCTTCTCAATGAGGAAATCCACGCCATTCATCAAGTCCACGTAGACCTTACCTCCCCAATCTCGGCTGATTTGCTCCACAAAGGGCTGGCCGTAGCCGTGGGATCCCCGTGGGTTGGGAAGAAACGTCACGTATCCCGGTGCAGCAAAGAGCTGAGCGTTCCATCGAGGATGGAAATTGTCCGCCCACATTCCCTGGGGGCCACCGTGGATGAGCATCAAGAAGGGGTTCGCCTTGTCCTTCGATGTTCCCGGAGGAAAGAGCACAAAGCCGTGAATCTTCGTTCCGGCAGCACCCGTCCACCAGACTTCTTCGACCTTGGCCAACGCGACTTCCTTGAGCAACCATCCATTCATGGAGGTCAACGCTTTGGGTTCCTTGCCGTCGGCTCCCACCGTCCAGATTTCCGGGGGAGAATCCAACTTCTGGCGCACAAAATAGAATCGACTTCCATCAGGTGCCACAGCGATGTCGCTCAAAAAGGCGTCGCCTAAGATCAAGCGAGCCTTCTCTTCCCCGGAAGAAGCGACCACATGGAGCTTGTTCCTGCCGTGCTCTCGATCGGCAAACCACACCAGCTTCCCATCGGGCAACCAACCAAAATCGAGAATCCACTGGTCGATTTCCGAGGCCAGGAACTGGGGAGCCCCACCGTATGCCGGCAAAGTGGTCAGTCGGTACAGGTCCGACTCGTATCCGTTGCGCTCCTGGGAGTGGTAAAGCACCGTCTTCCCGTCGGGGGAGTACTGCGGATTGGCGTCGTACCCTTCGTTCATGGTGAGGCGCCGAGGGCGACGGTCCGAAGACTCATCGGGGGCCCCAGGAAGGGACACAGGCAGTTCGTAAATGTCGTTGTTGGTGTTCAGCGCTTCGTTCTTGGGGTTCTTGGTGGTGTACAGAATCCACTGTCCGTCGGGACTCACTGACCAACCGCCGGTAACTCCCCAGCGATTGCCCTGCATCTGGTCCACCATCTCCCCGCCCGCTGCCTGCATTACAAAGATGTGAGCCACCCGACCGTCCCGCCAATGATCCCAATGCCGGTACATCAGCTTCGTGAACAAAGACGCCTTTACCGGGTCCGCTGCCACACCTTCCAAACGCTCCTTGTTGCACTCAAAGGAGTCGCAGTCGGGGAAAACTCGGGCAGTAAACAGGATGTACTTCCCGTCATTGGTGTATCGAGGAGCAGACGCCCCAGTGGCCACGTCGGTTACCTGAGACGCTTCCTTCTTTGCGACATCCCATCGCCAGATCTGGCCCTTCTCACTCTTGTCGGAAACAAACAGTAGAGAAAGGGAGTCGGGAGCCCAAGTCGGAGAGGACTCGCCTGTGCCTCCAGCCGTAATCTGCACCTCTTCACCGGACTCGATTTGTCGAAGCCAAACCGAAGAGAGAGACTCGTTGCTCTCCAAATCTCGCGAAGCGACGACGTAGGCAAGCATCTTCCCATCGGGAGACACAACGATTCCCGAAGGAACCTTCAAACGAATCATGTCTTCCACAGTCATGGGGTGCTTCTCTTGTCCCACCGCCACCCCAGCCATCAACGTCACGCTCAAGGCAACCAACACGCCCAAAGCAACATTCCCACAAAAGATTTCACCCGTAAGAGCACGACAAAACTTGTTCACAAGAACCTCCGCTACCTTCCAGATTTCAAGTCGGGATAGAATAGAGCCTATGTCCAATTGGTGTCAAGCAAGCCTGCGCTTCATGCCATTGCGTGCCTCGATTTCCAGGACCAGTCCACGCCCCCTCAGTTCGGCCTGCAACGCAGGCCTCCTTGCTCCCCCGAGGGAGCAGTTATTCGGATTGGGGTGTGGAAGGGGTAACGGGGTGCGGGTGAAACTACGTACTGGGCAGTTCGGGTTTCGTATCGACCCCCTGGGTCTACCGACGAAAACCCCACCGAGGCTCTATCCTGAGCGACGAATCAGGTGTCCCGTTGCCTGTCCAGACTGTCCAGTGGGTCCACTCCGTCCAGACGCCACTGGTTTTGTCCAGGCACCAGCTTGTGCCGATGTCTTGCCGTGAACGTTCACCAGTTGATTCACGCACCCCTTTCGAGGGATAAAGAAGTGATTGAACGTCGAAGCCCATCTCGGAGGGTCCCATGGATTTGAAATTGAAAGAACAGTTTGAAAGTGCCTTTTCACGCTACTTCCCGGGTGGTGAATTGCCTTTGGCCTACTACTACTCGGACGAATGTGGGGATTTGAGCCCCCTACCCCACCCCTCGGGCCACCGATGCTTCATTGGAGACCTCAAACGGGTGTGGAACGGGCATTCCGCCTGCTTTGGTATCGACTCGATGGGGTGTATGGGGGGGA
>CALFHQ010000413.1 GCA_937876385.1 uncultured Pseudomonadota bacterium | reverse complement strand
CACGACCGGAGCCGCTTCCACGACCGGAGCCGCTTCCACGACCGGAGCCGCTTCCTCAGCAGGAGCTTCCGGTGCCACCGCTGCGGGGGCTTCTTGCTTCTTGCGAGGACCCTTGCCTCGTACGATTACTTCCACGTTATCTGCACCTTGACTCATGCCAGCCACGTGGGCCTTGTCAGTCGTCGCCATGATGGCCTGCTGGTGAAGCTCTTTGCCTTCCAGGCAAGCATCGGCAACGGCGCGGGAGAAGAGGCGGATGGACTTGATGGCATCATCGTTTGCCGGAATGGGATAATCCACAGCTTCCGGGTCGCAGTTTGTGTCAACAAGGGCGACGGTGGGAATGCCCAACTTCTTCGATTCCGCCAGCGCAATGCGCTCGCGGTTCGGGTCGATGATGAACATCGCCTTGGGAAGGTGCTTCATGTCTCGAATACCTTCCAAGTTCTTCAGCAACTTCTCTCTACGCTTCTCGAGGGACAGAACTTCCTTCTTGGGAAGCTTCTCTACATTCCCTTCTGCCAGCATCGCATCGAGGTCGTCGATGGACTGGATGCTCTTTCGAATGGTGGTGATGTTGGTCATCATGCCGCCCAACCAGCGGTAAGTCACGAAGGGCATGCCGGCGCGGCGGGCTTCGTCCGAGACAACGTCCCGGGCCTGCTGCTTCGTGCCCACAAACATGATCTGGTCACCACGGGCAACGACGCTCTTTACGAACTCGATGGCATCCTTCATCAACGGGTAAGTCTTCTGAAGGTTGATGACATGGATTCCGTTCTTGGCGCCGTAAATGTAAGGGCGCATCTTCGGATTCCAACGGCGAGTCTGGTGCCCAAAATGCGCTCCAGCCTCCAGCATGTCTCTCATACTCACGTCCATGATTCACTCCTTGAAACTTCGTTTGCCTCCACCCCGAAAATCCCAAAACGGGAACACGAAGAAAGCCGGGGTGTGCGACGTTAAACATCCCCATTCCCTGGGAAATGGGCTTGCTGTATACATTAAGTGTCACGAGAATGCAATGAAAAAGAACCTCGGCACCCTTCCCGATGCCCCCTCTCAGGGCCGCAGTCGGAAGCCCCATTCTGCAGGGGGACCAAAGCCCTTAAACGAAAAAACCCGGGAAGACCCGGGTTTCATCTGGTGCGAAAGGGGGGACTCGAACCCCCACAAGCGTGAGCCCACTAGAACCTGAATCTAGCGCGTCTACCAGTTCCGCCACTTTCGCATCATGTCAAAGACCAGCGACGTATAGCACCGGCCACAAACAGTGTCAACGGTTTTTTGTGCTCCGGAGAACCCCCGGTCAGACCCACAAATAGCGGAGAAAGTGAGGGTCAAATGCCCCGGAATCGAAGCGCCAGCAACTCCCCCAGGACAAACGCGATTCGTCGACTGTTGGCTACCTTCGATGCCCCAGCCAGACGGGGAGATGGCTTGAACTCGACGATGTGGGTTCGAGCCCCCCTCGAAATGGCCTTCAACGGAAACTCAAGGTTGGCGACAAAGGAATCAGTCGTCAACTGAACCGAGTGCAACAAAGTCCGACGAAAAACCATCGTCCCCGTGTAGTCCGCTCGCTGCCCCAGAATCCCCCGGGCCACCACCCGGTACCCCGAGGACAAGAAGCGACGCCACAACCCGTCCCCTCGAACCGAATACACCGACAACACCAGATCGTGGTCCTCCAAGTGCTCCAGAAACAACTCCAGGGTCTCCGGAGGAACCTGACCGTCCGCCGGCAACTGGGTCACAAAATCCATGGAAGCGTTTCCGTATCCAGTGCGAATGGCGGCACCCATTCCCCGGTTCTCCAAATGCCGCAACAACTTGAATCGAGGCTCTCGGGCCGCAAACTCCTCTACAATGGAAGCCGTCCCATCCACGGAGCCGTCGTCCACAACCAGAACCTCCCACCGCGACAACAGCGGGTGCCCCTCAAGGTAGGTCCCCAAATGCTCCAAGAGCACCGGAAGACTCTCCTCCTCGTTGTAAGCCATGACCACCACTGACAGCGACAACTTCCCCATGACAGCGCCCCCATTGCCAATTCACCAAAGCCTACCACCCTCCCTCTCACCTGTCACCCTCCGTCCCCGATGTGCGGGTGGTTGAAATCAAGTTGACTGCAATCTCCCCCTCGGGTAATCTGACAGGGTCATTGACGGAGGACTTATCATGACTCATTGGAGACCATCTCCCCGACCCAAGCCGACTCTGCCCACAGCGTAGTCGACAGTCGACCAACCAGTCTCTCACCCATCGGCAGTTCGTGCTCGCTGCGGACTGGTCTGGATTGCCTCATCCTCAGGAAACGCCCCGTGCGCCTCTCTTGAGCTTGCCTTTGAAGTGCGCTCCCCTATAATGGTCCCGATTCGACACGAGGTTGGTCTTTTCGACCCCCGAAACAGCAAGGGAGGGCAACGTGAGCTACGGTACTTTGAAAGTCTTTTCAGGTTCATCTCATCCCACCTTCGTCAATTCAATCTGCGCCCATCTGGGAATCTCTCCCGGTGAGCGAGAGATCATCAAGTTCTCCAACGAGAACCTGATGGTCAAGATCCTCGAGAATGTTCGCGGGGATGATGTCTTCGTAGTCCAAACGATGGCCCCCCCCGTCAACGAGATGATCATAGAAGCGCTCATCATGATCGATGCTCTCAAGCACGCCTCGGCAGCACGAATCACAGCGGTTCTTCCCTACTTCCCGTACGCCCGCTCCGACAAGAAGGACCAGCCGCGAATCTCTATCTCAGCACGCCTCATGGCAGACCTCTTCGAGACTGCCGGCGCGGACCGTTTCCTCACCATGAACCTCCACGCACCCCAGATTCAGGGATTCTTTCGGATTCCCGCAGATCAACTCGTCGGTGGTCCAATCGTCGCCGACTACTTGCGAGAGAAGGACTTGAGCAACGCCGTCCTCGTTGCCGGAGACGCTGGGGAGATCAAAGACGTCACCACCTATGCCAACCGGCTCGACCTTCCCATCGCCATTATCGACAAACGACGATATGGCAACGACGAGAAGCCAAAGGCCCGCAATATCATCGGAGACGTGGAGGGAATGGACTGTTTCCTTACCGACGATGAGATCGCCAGCGGCCGCACCATGGTCGAAGCGCTCGCATTCCTGAAGATGAAGGGAGCACGGTCGGTGTCCTGCGCCGCGATCCACCCGGTTCTCACGGGGAACGCCGCAGATAACCTGACCAACAGCGACATGAGAGAGATCGTTCTCGGGGATACCATTCCCGTGGAGCACAAGAAGACAAAAAAGACCCACGTCATCACCATGGCGCCCATCTTCGCGGAAGCCATCAAACGGATTCACCTCGGGCAGTCGGTGTCCGAAGTCTTCCGCTAGGAATTGCAACTGAATCGAAGGCTTTGAAACCGTCATGGTCTCGGGGGAGGGGTAGAACACCCGCCCTCCGGAACTCGATGGAGGAAGATGACCGATATCATCTATCTGGATTGCGCAGCGACGACACCGCCGCTGCCTGCCGTCGTTGCGCGGATGGCGGAGGTGAGCTCTCTCGTCTATGGGAACCCCTCCTCGGCCCACGAGATGGGGGCGCAGGCGCAGAAAATCCTGGACGAGAGCCGCCGAGAGGTGGCTGGAGCGCTGGGATGCAAGCCGGATGAATTGGTCTTCACCAGTGGCGGCACCGAAGCTGACAATCTGGCCCTGTTCGGCACGGCCTACGCCCAACGTAAGAAGCACCTGGTGGTCTTGGCCATCGAACATTCTGCTGTTCTGGAGAGCGCAAAGGAGCTTGAGCGGCGAGGCTTCAGCCTCACCGTGCTGCCGGTGAATCCCAACGGATTGGTGTCCCCAGAGGCTCTCGAAGAAGCGGTTGGGGAAGAGACCTTTCTCGTCTCCATCGGCCTCGGAAACAACGAGATCGGGGCCATTCAGGACCTAGACGCACTGGTGGCCGCGGCTCGCCGGGGCAATCCAGAGGTTCTGTTTCACACCGATGCAGTTCAAGCCTTCGGGCACGTTCCCATAGACCTGGCGGCCCTCCCAGTGGACCTCCTCTCAGTGTCGGCACACAAGGTGCACGGTCCAAAAGGGGTGGGAGCACTTTTTGTTCGAAGCTCCACTCGAATCCAGCCGCTACTCCATGGTGGAGGCCAAGAGCGGGGCCTTCGCTCCGGAACCGAGAACGTCCCCGCCGTGGCCGGTTTCGCAAAGGCTTGCGAGGGACTCAAAGGCGCCTTCCCAGCGAGGACCGAGAGCACCAGGCAGCTCACTCGCCATTTCCTCGACCTTCTCCAACAGGAGATTCCGGATATCATGGTCAATTCCCCGGACGAGTCGAGATTGCCGCACATCCTCTCCATTTCATTGTCAGGGATGAAGGCCCAGAATCTCATGACCTTCCTCGAAGCGCGAGGGGTCATGGTGTCTGCGGGGTCGGCCTGCCACTCCAGTTCCACCCGCCAGAGCCACGTTCTCAAAGCCATCGGAGTGCCCGCAGATTGGGCCACGATTCGCATATCCATTTCACATACGACGCAGCTCTCACAAATATCGAAGGCTGCGCAAGAGTTCGTTTCCGTGGTGAAACGACTGAGGAAAAATCGATGGAAGAAGTCGTCCTGATCCGCATTGGTGAGATCTTTTTGAAGAAAGGGAATCGCCCCTGGTTCCTGAAACGCCTGAGGCGCAATCTCCGCAGCAGCATGAGAAAGGAGTTGGGGCACGATCGCTTTGATATTGCCAACCGCCAGGGCCGTTTCGTGGTGTGGGGCACTCAGGGGCCCCTCGAACCGGGAGAGGTTCAACGGGTCGTGGACGTTGCCACTCACACCTTTGGTGTGGTTTCGGTCAACCGAACCGCCAAGGCTGCCCGGGATTTCGAATCAATCACTCAAGAGGCCCTCGCTCAGATGGCTCGAGTGCTTGAGACCCGCACCGTCTCGAACTTCAGGGTGGAGGCTACCCGGGCCGACAAGACCTTTCCCATGACTTCCCCACAGATTGACCGAGAGGTAGGGAGCGCCATCGTGGAGAAGTGGGGACTCCCGGTGAAGCTCAAAGGGGCCGAAGTGACCGTGGGAATCAACATTCTGGATGACGCTGCCTATGTCTTCGCACATCGGGAGGATGGGCCGGGGGGGCTTCCCGTGGGTACTGCCGGAAAGGGCGTTGTTCTGCTCTCCGGGGGGATCGATTCTCCGGTAGCTGCGTGGTTGATGGCAAAGCGGGGGCTGGTGCTTCCGGCAGTCCATTTTCACTCCTACCCCTACACCACCATGAAGAGTGCGCAGAAGGTGGCGGATCTGGCC
>CALFHQ010000412.1 GCA_937876385.1 uncultured Pseudomonadota bacterium | reverse complement strand
GACGTCTTCTACTTCGAACGTGTCTTCTGCGTCGAAGCTGTCTTCCACGTCGAAGCTGTCTTCCAAATCGAAGCTGTCTTCCACGTCTAAGCTGTCTTCCACGTCGATTTCCGCTTCGACGTCCGGCTCGGTTTGCTCATCTGCAAGGTCGTCGACATCCAGGATATCATAACCGTCGACGTAGAGTTCCACATCCCCAGTGCCATCGAGTTCGTCGAAGCTGTCCTCCAGCAAAACATCCAGATCAGGGTGCAGGTCGGTGTCTGCCGCAAGGTCAGGCTCAACCGTGTCTGTATCGGAATCGGTCCCAACCCCTTCGTCCATCTCGCCGCCCAGATCTTGTGGTGATTCGCCATCGATGGCGAGCTTCGAAACCGGCGCCTGCGTCAAGCAGGATGGCGACGATGCCAAAGTCAACAGCATCATGGCAAAGATGGACTTCCTGCGAATAAGTGAGTTCAACTCCATCGTTCTCCCCAAGTCTGGTTGATGTGCTTCACGGACAACTTCCCCCCACTCGGCTCACAACCACGGAATCGGAACCTACGACTTGATTCTGATGGTTTCGGGCTTCCAGTTCAACGAGATTGGGTCCGCAGGACAAGTAAATTGATGCCGACCAGTGATTCTGGTCCGTCCAGGAAAGGGGCAATGCGACGGAAGTTCCCGTTCGCCAGATGGTGCGGACATCGACCCATCCTTGACCCTCAAGGTCTATGACAGAAGTCGTAGACTCGAAGTCTGCTCCTCCATTGGTGGTGATTTCGAAGGACACCTCGGGGATGGCCTGGAAAACTGAATTGGTTGCACCCATGAGTACCCAGGCAGCACGAGTGGTAATGAATTCGAGGTGTGCTGCGAAGTCCTGGTCCGGCAACAGGTCTCCCATTTGATTGCACCAATGAGACATGTAGTCGCTGTTGTAGGAGGTTTCGACGATGTCAACAATGTGCCCGTAGAAGACTCTGGCCAGGGTGGGGGAGGAGATGATGCGCTGGAGGTCCGGGCTATTCGCCACAGCGTTCTGGGGGTTTCCTCCGTAGAAATCCAGGTCATGGGGGAAGAACAGCACTCGGTTGTCACTGGGTCGAACGTAAAACTCCACGTTGTGTTTGGAGCCCGTTCCGTAGTTGTCAACGGGGTCGGCAAGAATCGAAAATGCAAAAGCCCGCAGCCATTGATCGACGTCCATGTACATAGGCATCTGCGTTGTGAAGTCCGAGCCTGCTTCCCCAAAGGCCTTGGCGAAAGCCATGATCTGAGTGAAGTCGTCTTCCCAGCGGTTGTTCTTCGCCGTGTAGACCAGTCGATAGGCCTCCTTGTCGTCACCGAGACTGGTGATTGGAGTTCCTACCACGAGGTCTGGCTCTGGGAGCTTCGGGCTCTCGGGTGAGCCATCTGTGGTGGTCGTTGGGTAGTAGATCAGCTCGTATTCGTATAGCAGCCCATCTTGCCCGTCTTCGAATTGGAACGCCAGCATCTGGTCACCAAAGCGAGCCAACTGGAGTTCGGCTGGGCTCGAGTGCTCCTCCTTGGTTGCGTACAGATAGATGAGGTCATTGTATTCGGCCGACACGGAGCCGGCGTGGGCCATCATCAAGTTGATGAGCATCTCTCTTTGGCCGAAGTGAACCCCCTCCGAGCGGTCCACCATGATACTTCTGTAGACCCCGCGAAAAAGCTTGTCCGGCTGGAATCGAATGGCGAAGCCAACCCGCACCGCCTTGGGGCGTCCCCGCTCGCTTCCTTTCAGTCGTACCCCCACATCGTAAAAGACTTCCGTTTCGTCCCAGATCACCGTGGCCCCGATGCGGTCGTTGCTCATGAGGTTCTCAGGAGCAAAGAGCCACTGGTCATCCTCGGGAGTGAGAACAATTCGAAGGGTGTGCATGGGAGGAGCTTCGACTGGAGGCTCCACCGCCTTGAAGAGGGCTCGTGAATCCGGGCCACCTTTGGGAAATGGTGCCCAGGCACCGGTCTCATCGATTCCTTCAATCCAGAACTGAGTCACGGTACCCGCCGGCGCTCCGGGTATTTGTGCAACATACTTCACACCGTCGAGGACCATGGGAACCACGTCGGCGGGTGCTCCGTTGCGGGAGTAAAGGACGATGAGTTGCTCCACGCCGTCAGGGTCTTCCGCCCGAACGGCAATCTCCACAGGCTCGAATGGAGCCGGCACGACGGGCGATTGGGAGAGTTCGGAGTACGTTGGCCCGAGGTTCTCCACGAGCTGCGAATTGGGGCGCCCCGGGGTTCCGTTCAATTCAGGACGCTCCAGCAGCACCGTGTGGGCCATTCGATTGAAATACAAACGGCTATTGAGTTGGTTCGAGCCGGCGACCCACCGGGCGCGGAAGCTTAAAGTGTAGAGTGTTCCGTCCTGAATCGAGGCACCGTCGGCCAGGGTGGTCTCGGCGTGGTTGTGCATGTGCTCTGTGCTTCCAGTGGCGACCAACCGCAAGACGTGATTCCCAGGTTCATCGGGGTCCTCTACCACCTCGCTGGCACGGTGGTTTCCCAGCAGACGCCATCCAGAGGCCCCTGAACTCTCAAAGGTCCCGTTCTGGAGCATCTCCACGGCGACCCCGTCGGGGTCCTCGATGAGGCTCAGGTCGTCAATGAGCACTTCCCCCGCATCCAGGAGCCCGAGAACCAACTCATCCCATTGCCCGTCAGGTCCAACCAGGCTGGGACTCACGACCTCAGTGAACACAAAGGTCTCCCAGACAGCGGCATCAGATTCCACGCTGGCACCCCAGGCTTCCGGGGCTGAGTTGTCTGCCAGCGGGTAGCGCAGTTCGAGACTCGACCCTCCCCCGTCTGCCCAGTTGGGCCAACGCCCGCCGTCGGCGTAACGGACCTCGTCCACCAGGTCCCCGCAAGCATCCAGGAGCGCCAGCCGCTCCCCGGAGTTGCTCAGTTTGCCCTTCAAATCTCCAACGACGAGGATTCCTGGGAAGTCGGCCTCCAGAA
>CALFHQ010000411.1 GCA_937876385.1 uncultured Pseudomonadota bacterium | reverse complement strand
GGTGCGGAACGGGCATTCCGCCTGCTTTGGTATCGACTCGATGGGGTGTATGGGGGGGAAGCGATACACAGGGTTTACCCAGGAGATTTCCCCCACCATCACGCAGTTCCTCTCCTCTGGAATCCCCGGCAAGGTTCACGGAGAGCGGTACAAGAAGTCCCCCGAGCTGGCAAAAAGCGCCATCGACGCCCTCCCCCCCTTCGAAGCACCGGGGAAGTACCTGATTGTGAAACGATGGGACAAACTCACCGCCGAGGACAAACCGGAGGCGGTGGTCTTCTTTGCCACTCCAGACGTGCTATCTGGACTCTTCACTCTCGTCAACTTCGACGAAGACGGACTCCACGGAGTTCTCGCCCCCTTCACCGCCGGCTGCGGTGCCATCGTCCATCACCCCATGGCGCAAAGTGCTTCCTCCAACCCGAAGGCCATCCTCGGAATGTTCGATGTGTCGGCACGCCCCTTTGTTGAGCCCGGCGTCTTGACTCTAGCTGTCCCCATGGCACGATTTGAACGAATGGTCGCCAACATGGACGAGAGTTTCCTCATCACACCCGCCTGGGCAAACGTGCGCAAGCGAATGGAATCCTCTGAAGACGCCTGACAGAAATGCAGTGTCCCCAACCGCCTGGTTTCACAGCAGAACATAGCCTTCCCCTTGAATTTTCCGAGTCCATCCTATAGGTTCCATCGAGTTAGTGTGTTGAGATACAAAACAGAGGGGAGAAAATCATGGTTCGTTTCCTGACTATCGCAATGGCCGCGATGTTGCTCGTCGCCTGCCAGTGCAAAGTGGATGAAGAGAAAAATGACGACAAGCAGAAAGTAGAGAAGAAGGTCGAGAAGAAGGCCGAACCGGTTGCCGAGGGCGCCGTTGTTGAAGCCCAGGTGAAAACCGCCGAAGAACAGGCAGAGGCTCAGAAAGAGGCCCAACCCGAGACCGCTCAGCCAGTCGAAAAGAAGCTCGAAGAGAAGAAGGCCGAAGCGCCTGAAAAGGTCGAGGCCATGGCGGAAGTCGTGGAAGAAGTCCCCGCCGTGAAGCCCTGCGGATGCAAGGGCGACTGCGCCAAAAAAGGCGAATGCGGATGCAAGGGCAAAGAAGGCTGCGATTGCGCCAAGAAAGGCGAATGCGGCTGCCACAAGAAAGAAGGCTGCGACTGCGCCAAAAAAGGCGAGTGCGGATGCAAAGACAAAGAGGGCTGTGATGCTGCCAAAAAAGGCGAATGCGGCTGCCACAAGAAAGAAGGCTGTGATGCTGCCAAAAAGGGCGAATGCGGCTGCCACAAAGGGATGAAGAAAGCCGACGACACCTTCAAGCCCGAAGCCGGATGCGGCGGTTGCCCCCATGCCAAAAAGGCCGGCGGTTGCCCCCACGCCAACGAATAGCCTCCAGCCTCCAGCCTCCAGCCTCCAGCCACCTGCCACCTGCCACCACCTCGAATTCTCTTGACATCGGTTTTCTCCAGAGTATTTTCGACTGGTGGTCGAACTGCCAGTCGAACCTCAAGTCCAACTGACAGTCGAATTTGACCGCTTGGAGGTACCATGGCCAGACCAAGATTCAAGAATCTGCCCACCGAGAAACAACACCAGATATTGGAGAATGCCGCCGAGGAATTCTCTGCTTACGGCTTCGAGAAGGCGTCATTCAACCGGATCATTGAAGCCAGCAACATCAGCAAAGGGGCGATGTACTACTACTTCGACGACAAGTGGGACCTGTTTTCCACGGTGGTCCTTGAGCTGATCGGGGCCAGTTGGGGACAAGCGAAGCCCTTTCCCAAGGTGTCAGACAAAGAAGAATTCTGGCGAGTGATGGTGACCTTCATCGCCGACATGTCTCGCCGGCATGGGGACGACCCGCGCATGCAGGGAATCGTTCGGCTGTGGGGAGAAATCCGCAACCATCCCCAGGCCAATGCGCTGATGGAGGAAGCCTGGAAACCGGTCATGGGGATGTTGACGGATGCCATGGGTCGGGGACAAGAGTTGAATGCAGTGCGACGGGACCTGCCCCTCCTGTTCATGGCCCGATTGGCCTGGGGAATGGGGGAGCACTATGACAACTACATGTTTGAGCGATTGAACAGGGGAGTGGAGTTCGACTTCACCCGACTGGGAGAATTGTATGTGGACCTGCTGAGACGACTCATCGAGGTCAAGGAAGACTCAGAGGATTTCTCCGACCTGAAAGAACCGCTTTCACCAACCGAATCAAGTACTGATTGAACCAAGAGGGGTGAACATCATGAAGAAAAAAACATTGATTGTGCAAGCAGCTTTGTTGCTTCTAGGCCTGCTCATCGCACCCACAAACTCGATGGCTTTCGACCAGGGCAACGCATCCCGGATCATCAAGGACATCGAAGAGATGATGCGTGGCACGGCAAGCATCGGGGAGATGGAGATGACTGTCCACAACCCCAAATGGGAACGCACCATGAAAATGAAGTTCTGGGAATCTGTCCCCGACAAGATGCTGGTTCGAGTCACTGCACCGGCCCAGGACGTGGGGGTCGGAACGTTGAAACTGGGGGACGATCTTTGGAGCTACAACCCCCACATCGACCAAATCCAGAAGATCCCTCCGTCCCTCATGCTGGACTCCTGGATGGGCAGCGACTTCACCAACGACGACATCACCCGAGAGTCGAGCATCACCGACGACTACACAGTGGAAAACCTCGAGGAAGGGTCCATCGGTGAGGAGAAGACCTGGCGAATCACCTTGCGCCCCAAGCCGTCCTCCCCGGTGGTCTGGGATCTCCTTGTGATTGAGGCAACCCAGGAAGGGCACCGTCCCCTTCGCCAGGAGTACTACAACGAAAAGAAGGAACTCGTCCGAGTGATGATCTACGGCGACTACAAGTTGGCCAACAACGGCAAGCTCTACCCCTTCAAGTGGCGCATGGAGAGCAAGCGGGAAGAGAATCGATTCACCGAGGTCAAAGTCCTCTCCATGGAGTTCAAGGACAAGCTATCCGAGCGAATCTTCTCCATTCGCAGTCTCAAGAAGGGGAGGCGGTAATGAATTCGTATCTGGTTCGATTCCTTTCCCAATCGTGGAGGGATCTGTGGCGCAATCGGCGACGGACGATTCTCACCGGTCTGGCGATGATGTTTGCCTCCTTCTCCATGGTTCCCTTCATTGCTTTGGGGGACGGAGGGCACGAACAGATGATCAAATCGGCCACGGATTCCTTTCTGGGTCATGCCCAGATCCTGCACCGTGGCTATCGGGATGATCCAGACCTCTTCCATCGTGTGAAGGGGGCCGACATGCCCGCTTTGGAGAGCTTGCTCAAGGCCGATCCAGAAGTGAAAAGTTGGAGCGCTCGGGTTACTGTGGGTGCGCTGGCCAGCAAGAAGGTCCCAGAGCCCGAAAACCCGGACGACCTGGACGCATACAAGGGGATGAGTTCGGAGGGAGTGATGCTCATGGGGGTCAACCCCGAAGACGAGCGCCGGGTGAGCAACCTGGCAGATTCGCTCCTTCCAGACGAACCCGCCACTCGATGCGAGAAAGGGTGCACCGCGGGGTTGGCAGAGTTGTACGTCAAGGCTCCCGAAAAATGCAAGAAACACTGTGCCGGCGTAACCGACTCTTTTGCCGGGGAGCTCTGCCTCAATGGGTGCACCGACCTATGCCGCGGACGCTGCCCGGAAGACGACGACCTCTGCGAGGAATCCGACTGCGTTACTCGCTGCCAGGCGTACTGCACGCCGGCTCGCTTTCTCACCAACGAGACTCCCAACCTCGAGGATCCCTACCACGGAGAGGTCGTTTTGGGGGCTGAATTGGCCAGCCTCCTCATGGCAAGCGAGGGAGACGAGGTCGTAGTCACTACAAGCACCGCAGAGGGTCGCACCTACGGAGCCATCTACCAGGTCGTGGGTCGCATTCACACCAACGCAACAGACATCAACCGCACACTGGCATTGACTCACCACCAAAAACTGAGCGCCGGACTGCAGTTGCCCGGCGGGGCCACAAGTGTCGTTCTTCAAGTAAGAGACCTGGAACGGGCGGATGTCACGTCGGCCCGTTTGGACAAAGCCGTTGGAGAAATCGACGAAGACCTCACTGCCATGAGTTGGAAACAATTGGCGCCGGAACTGGAAGTGTTCATCAAAATCGACCAGGGAAGCCTCCTCATCATGCTCATCATCTTGACCCTGGTTGTGGGGGTGGTCATCGCCAATGTCGTGACCATGTCGGTGATGGAGAGAACTCGAGAGTTCGGGGTCCGCCTGGCATTGGGGGAATCTCCCGGCCGAATTGCCTGGAGTCTACTGACGGAGGTGATGATGCTGGCTGTTCTGGCGAGTGTCTCTGGAGCCCTCATGGGAGAGGCCCTGACCCTGTATCTGTCGCAATCCGGGCTGGATCTGGGCATCGAAGCGATGCAGTCAGCCGGAGTCATCATTCAACCCATCATGTACCCCGTCCCTACCCTGTACGGATTCCTGTTTCCCATCGTGTGCGTGGTCGGTTTCTCCTTCGTGGGAGCGCTGATTCCATCCTTCCGGATGAAGCGACTGAGACCTGTCGACGCCCTTCGGTTCGAGTGAGGTGAAACAATGCTAATTCGAATGGCATGGAGAAATCTTTGGAGAAACGGCCGTCGGACGATGCTCACCGTCGCCGCCATCTCTTTGGGACTGGCGCTGCTTATCACCATGGTTTCCTTCGTCGTGGGGATGCAGGAGATGATGGTAGAGCAGGTGGCTAGATCGAGTATCGGACACCTCCAGATAGTTCGCCCGGACTACCTGAAGAAGAAACGAGTAGGGCTGGTGTTTCCCGAAGCAGACGAGATCACATCGGCCCTGGAAGGACTCGAAGATGTCAAGGCAGCAAGCCCCAGGCTTCGGTTCAGCGGGGCCATCCAGTCCTCCAATTCCCCGACCATGCAAGTGGTGGACATCATGGCCGTGGACCCGAAGCGGGAGGCGAAGTTCTCTGCGTTGGTGGACAAGGTCGTGGCGGGAGGGTTCGTGGTGCCTCCAGAAGAGGCCACAGACGCCGACGCACCCGCCCGATACAGATCCAGAAAGGGAATCCTGCTGGGGTCCAAGCTCGCCAGCCTGCTCAAAGTGGAGTTGGGCTCAAAGGTCCGAGTGGACACGGCAGGGCTTCGAGGAGGCACCGTCTCGGGAGCCTTCTACGTCACAGGAATCGCCAAAACCGGTGCCGATTCCTTCGATCGTAGCCTGGCCATCGTGGGCATCGAAGCGATGCGCACTCTGGCCAACACAAAGGACACGGCCCACGAGATTGCCGTCATGGTCAAAGACCACTCCGACATCGCAGGAGCAGCCACCCGCATCGAAAACGGACTGGGTGATGTCCTGGCTAAACTGGAAACCGAACACCCCGACGCCATGGTCACAGTGGCACCGTGGTGGGAAGTCAGCCCCGAGATCAAGGACATGCTGGACATGTCCAGAAGTTGGAGCTCGATTCTCTACCTGTTCATGCTGGTCATCTTGAGTGCCGGGGTACTCACCACCGTGTACATGATGATTTACGAGCGACGGCGCGAATTTGGAATCCAGCTTGCCGTAGGAGAACGGCCCATGCGGCTGTTTGCCTCGGTGATGCTTGAGTCCTTCTTCATGGGGGCGCTGAGCGTCGCCGTGGGGCTTGTCTTCGGGGGCATCGGTGCCGGCTATTTCCACTACCATGGACTTGACCTTCGATTCCTTCTCGGGGGCTTCGACGTGGGTGGGCTGTTCATGGAGAACGTCTACCGCGGAAGTATTGCTCCCTCGGTCTTCATCGAACCATCCGTGGTGGTTTTCCTGGGAACCATTCTGTTTGCACTCTGGCCGTCCATGAGGGTCGCTCGAATGAAGGCGCTGGACGGAATTCAACAAGGAGCCTCACAATGAACGAAGCTGCCAAAACTCAACTCGACACCTCAACAATCCCGGTGGTGGAAACCCGCAATCTGGTCCGGACCTTCCAAGCCGGAGAATTGGAGGTGCATGCCCTGCGAGGGGTG
>CALFHQ010000410.1 GCA_937876385.1 uncultured Pseudomonadota bacterium | reverse complement strand
GGGTGCTTATATCCGGCAGGTGAATCCTAACGACATGGAGGCGCAGCTCATCTGGTTTGACAAGCTCCTGATGGGGGCAACCTTCGGAGAATGGGTGGAGCCTCACCAGGTAACCTGGGTCACCGATGTTCTGCAGCTTTGCTACTCGAGCTACTATTTCCTGCCACTGATACTGTTCCTTATTCTGTTCCGGAAGGGTCGGGAGGTGGAGGCTCTGCACATGACGACTGCGATCGCCGTGGCGTTCTTCACGAGCTACGTCTTCTACCTCCTGGTGCCTGCTCGCTCTCCCTACGTTATCGCCGAGTCCCTTGACGCTGGACACCTCGTGTCTTTTGGAGGTCCCCTTGATGGGAGTGGTATTACGGTTTGGTTGCGTCATGCGCTCCACACTGCGGAAGCCAACAAGCGAGATTGCTTCCCCAGTGGGCACACGTACATCTCTCTAGTTGTGCTGTTCTCTGCCTGGCGATACCAGCGAAGGGTCTTCCTCCCCTATCTTTTCGTGATTTCTGGATTGATTCTGGGGACTCTTTACTTGCGGTACCACTATGTGATTGACCTCGTCGTCGGGGCTTTGCTAGCATGGCTGGTCATGAAATCAATCCCCGACTGGAATCGGAAGTGGCTGGCGAGGTCAGGGGAACCTGTTGTAGAATTAAAATGAGAATGCTGACCGCGGCACCGAACCAGCAGTGGTTTGAGTTCGGCGGGGCCGGAACAACACCACCGGGAGGAGTCCAATGCAAGTAGTGAAGCAGTTGTCGATTTTCTTGAAGAACAGACCGGGAACCCTGGCCGATTTGTGCACTCACTTGACCAACGAGGGCATCAACATCGTCGGCTTCATGGTAGCGGACACGATTGACCACGCGGTCATTCGAATGGTGGTGGATGAGCCGTTGAAAGCCACCCACTTGCTCGGGAATTCCGGCCTCCTGGTTGTCGAGACCGACGTGCTGATGGTGGATTTGAAGAACGAGCCGGGCCAACTTGCGAAGTTGAGCACGAAGCTCTCGGACAACTCCATCAACCTTGAATACGCTTATGGGGGTATCTCCATGGAGTCGTCCTCCGGCGTCCTCTACCTGAGACCTTCCAACACGCACGGAGCCTTCGAGCTTCTGGAAGCAGACTACTCCTGATCCTCACCCCAACGGCTTGCGGGTTTCTTCTTTACACGATTCTTCAGTAGTAGCGGCTTGAATTGACGGGTCAGCTACTCGCAGACAGTCACGTTGTTGTTGCGAGAGCATCCGAAGTCGTCGCAATCTACAAAGCCGTTTCCGTCGTTGTCGGCTCCGTCTGAGCAGGTCTGGTCGTTCCCTTCGCAGAAGAAAACGCCCTCGGCCTCCATGCAAGAGTAGTCCGCACAATCGAAATAGCCGTCCCAGTCGTTGTCAATCCCGTCGGAGCAAGCTGCGGGATTGTCTTCCGGCTCCTCGATTTCCGATTTGCACACTGTGACCGTCGTGGACTTGGAACAGGAGTAGTCTCCGCAGTCCGCATAGCCGTTTCCGTCGTTGTCGCATCCGTCGTTGCAGAATTCGTCGGTGTCTTCCGGGCCAACCCGTCCGCAACAACCAACCCCTTCGCAGTTCGGGTCTTCGCAATCTGTGAGACCGTCTTCGTCGTCGTCTTCACTGTTGCTGCACAGTGCCAATTCTTCGGCTTCCACACATTCCAGACACTCCGACTCCATCCAATTCAAGACGTCGTCATTCTCGTCCCGGCAACCGGTGGACGCGGCCACCACGATCAGCACAGGAAGAAATATTGCTCGGGCCACAAGGTTCATGCCTACTCGCCTCCAATTTTGTCGTACTTCTCTTGAATCGCCCGCATGAACCCTCTGAAGTAAGAACCGGCGGACAAGAAGGAGAAGAGCAAGGAAATCAAGACCAAGGTTCGTCCGACAAGGTTGAAACTCACTTCGTCGGGAATCAAGGGGATTTGGTAAGTGTAGTTCAGGATCAAGCCTTGGATTCCAAACAGTTGAAAGGCCGTCTTGAACTTACCCATCTTGTTGACGTCGATCTGCAGCCCTTCGGCGATGGCGAGGGTTCGCAATCCGTTGATGGAGACCTCTCGCAGGAGAATCAAGATGACAATCCAACTCTCCACCCGCTGCAACTCGACCAAGGCAACCAGCACTGCTAGAACTATTAGCTTGTCTGCCACCGGGTCGATGAATTTGCCCACTATGGTGACCTCGTCTCTGGAACGAGCGATCCAACCATCCAGGTAATCCGTGATGGCCGCCAGGCTGAACAAGAGGAACGCAACGAAGGCGGCCCACTGGCTCCACTCCAGGTCAACCAACTCACGGTCCGAGAGCATCAAGAAGAAGATGACAAACGGAATCATTCCGATGCGAAGGTAGGTCAGGACATTCGGCAAAGTGAAGAGTTCACGCTTGAGGGCAGGTGAGAGCTTGCGTAGCATCAGTCCTCCTTTGCGGCAAGTATAAAGCTTGACCGCAAACTTGCAATACCCAAAGGCTGCAGGCCTCGGCAACACCCTGAGCGAGGCCGTAGAGCTTCGGGCTTCGTCAATCCTCACTCAGTCGGGCGTCTTTCAGTCGATAGTAGTGGCTCAGCACCTTGCGCACGTAGCCGTCAGTCCCCTCATAGGGAATGCCCCCTTTTTGGGACACAGAGCCACCTCCAGCGTGGTAGGCGGAGATGACTTTGGGGATATCTCCATCGAATTTGTTGGCGAGGATTCTCAGGAGGCGAGTTCCCCCCATGATATTCTGGTAAGGATTCCAGGGATTAGTGACCCCCATGTCCTTTGCTGTTCCGGGCATCAGTTGCATCAGTCCCATAGCACCTTTGTAGGACAGCGCCTTCACTTTGTAGGCACTCTCCACCTCAATCACCGCTCGAATGAACAGTTCGGGGATGTTGTAGATGCGTGAAGCCTCTCGAATCACTGCGTCGATGTCCTTTCTGTCCACCGAGGGATCCGAGGGGATGGCTTGCGTTGTCCGCTTCGATTCTGGAGGAGTCCATTGACTTCGATGTCGCTTCTTGTCCTTCCCTGGCTTCTCCGAGCCGGTGCCCAGGGTTGAACTGGATGTGGAGTCGCTTGACTGGGACGAGCCCTTGCGAGGAGCCCACCCCTTCATCACAAGCTTGCACTTCACGAGGTTGTCCTGCCGCGGCCTGTTCGTGATCACCATGGTCCCGTCTGGGCGCAGACACTTGAAATAATCGTCCGCAACCGCCGTTGCCGGGACCAGAGACACCAGTAGCAGCGCAACACATCGTGACCATCTCATGAACCGACTCCTCACTCTCCGTTCCAGCAAACCCCAGTGTACCGAGATTGTTCCGTTGCGCAAATAGTGTGGGCCGCAGAGGCCAGGCCGAGGAAATCCAGAGAAGCTCGCTCCGTGCTTGGGTCAGCTTGCCTTTCGTTCGAGAACCGCGATAAAAAACGCATCGGAGTCAAGCCAACTGGGGGGAGGAGCAAAACCTCCCAACTTCAATCCCTCCTCGACTGCCGGAGTGATCAAAAAATCGCGTTTCTCCAGGAACGCAACCAGGGAGTCGTGGGGAACCGCCAACCTGTGGCTCGCCAGAAACTGTCTTATGACCTCGAAACCCTCCAGCGGAAGGAAGGAACAAACAGCGTAGACCAACGTTCCGCCAGGTGCCAGTAGTTCAAAGCAGGATTCGAGAAGGGCGAGTTGAGTCTCCCTGTTGCTTTGCGCATCCTTTCGAGTTCTCCTCCACGCCAACTCCGGATGTCGCCGGATCGTCCCGAGTCCTGTGCACGGGGCGTCCAGGAGGACAAACGAAAAGCTCTGAGGGGGGAATGGAGGGCGTCTCAGATCTGCGCAAACTGGCTGAGTTGGCGGGGCATCCAGCTGTTGGGCTCTATTCGAGTGAGACCTCAACTTGAGCCAATTCAGGTCAGAGGACCAGACTCGAGATTCGGAGAATGCCGGCGAGGACAAGACCAGCGACTTGGTGCCACTTCCTGAGCAGGCGTCCAGCCAATCTCCAGCCGGGGCCAGACTCGCCAACTCCGCCACCAATTGAGACGCTCCGTCCTGGGGCCAGAACCAGCCTTCGTGGAAAGGCAAGGTGGCGTAAGGGGGGGAATCGGGGGGAAGGACCAGTCCCTGGGGGAGGCGTTCGTCCCTTGATGCCTCGATGCCCCAACGCCCAAGTTCCTCGTGGAGTTTCTCTACAGTGCTCTTCCAGCCATTGGTTCTTAGCCAGATCTTCGACGGAGACTCCAGGAGTTCTCTCTCACGGACCCAACCCTCTTCGCCGTAGCTCCTCTTCAATTCCTCGTTCAACCAAGTGGGGAAGAGGCAACCATCGAGGCGGGACTCCAGCAAGGAGTCTAATTCGGGCTGTGACACCTGAGAAACCTTTCGCAAGACGGCGTTGACGAAGCCACCGACCCTGGGGCCTTTGGTTCTCTTAGCCAACTCCACGTAGCTGTGGACTGCCCCCGAGATGTTGACCTTGTTAGAAAAGAGCAACTCCAGGGCCCCGAGCCGTAGGATGTCCATCAGGCGAGAGTC
>CALFHQ010000409.1 GCA_937876385.1 uncultured Pseudomonadota bacterium | reverse complement strand
GGCCGGCAGTGTTGGTGCTGTCTGACATGCCCGGATTCGCACACCGGCAGCGCGCCCATGACCCAGAACGTGTACTCCACCTCACCGTTCCAACATGCGACGCCATCAAGGGGACGTCGGTTCCCATCCCGGGAGGAAGCTGGAAGGAGTCCAGAATCAAACTCGGAGCGTTGTCCAGAAGCGTCCCCAGATATCTGCCGGATTACCGTCTCGACCGCACGGAAGCGTCCAGAGACGAGTTGAGGGATTTTGTTACTCAATGCAGAAGGCTGACCCCGAACCCTCGCGAGGGTCTCTTTCCTATTCACTGGGGCAGGGAACCCTCGAAGGACGAGCGCTCCCTGCCGGCTACCGGCCTCGACTGGTTCGAGGCTCGCTCCTATTGCCTCAGTCAGGGGAAAGACCTTCCCACTGTCGCTCAATGGATGAAAGGGGCTCGAGGAGGGGTCTACCTTGACGGAGACGCTACCGCTCGGACTCGAAACCCGAACGCCGAGCGACGCTTCCCCTGGGGAGACGATACCCCCGTCGCCGGCGAAGCGGACCGCCTGGCCTTCTACTCCATTGTCCCCCAGGCCAGTCACCCCGTCTCCAGGCTCTTCCCGGTGGATAGCGCCCAATTGGGCCAAAGCCCCTACGGCATTCTGCACATGTCGGGAAACGCCGAAGAGTGGGTCAAGACCGCGCCACGAGTGGCACTATCGGGCCAGCAAGCCCGGGGGTTCTCCGACGTTCTATTGGATTCGGGTCGGATGGTCTTTGGGGGGTGCTTTGAATCTACGAGCCTTGATGAAGTCCGAGTGGACTCCTGGAAAATACTCGATCCCCTGGCCCGGGATCCCCAGGTAGGGTTCCGATGTGCCGAGGAACCTCCGCTTTGACGGGGCGCCTGGGTGACAACAAAGGAGGGGAGTCGGTCAGTCGGGAAAGAGCAATGGCGCTCAGGAAGGCATGAACTTTCGGATCCCCGGGTCAAAGATCTTCGTTTCGATTTTCCGCAATCTTCCTTCATCGATGTGAACGATGCGATACCGAGCTATTTTGCTGGGGTCGTCCACGAGTCGAGTGGACGATCCGCAGCAGATGATGTTGGTTGTGTGCCCCGAGTCCCATCGCTTCTTCCAGATGCGGCCGTGATGGTCGTGGCCGTGGAGGACGAGGTTCACCGAGTGCTTCTCCATGAGTTCCATGAAGGCATCACGATTGAGCAGTCTGGAGGTCGTCTCGGCCCACTTGTCCCGAGCATGCAGCGCGTGATGAAGCACAACGATCTTGAAGGCATCCTGAGATTCCAACCGACCCAGCAAGGCATCCAACCGCTCCAGTTGACGCTTCCCCACGGTGCCGTAAGAGAAAGGGGGAACCGTGCGTGTGGCGGAGTTCACCCCCACCAGAAGCACGTCGTTTAGACGCTTCACGTAGGGGTAAATGTCCATGTCCAGGTCGGAAAACGTTCCCCGAAACATGAAGGGATAGAAGGTCTTCTCGAACCGTCTCGTGTCCGCCGCTCGATAGGTGTAGTAGTCGTGATTCCCCGGAACCACCGAGACTCGGCTCCAGTCTCCCAGCAACTTCAGCAGGTCGAACACCCGCATGAATTCGGGCTCCAGAGCCAGGTTGCTGAGGTCTCCTGAGACCACCACATGGTCCACTTCTTCCTGGAGAAGATCCTCCACGAGGGCTTCCAGGATGTCAGGACGATATTCCCGGGCACGGCGAAAGAGCAGATTCGCCCCGCCAAATACGCGGCGATTGGCGAAACGAACCATCGGCACGTCGGTGAGATCCAGAATATGCAAGTCGGAGATTTGGGCGATGCGCATAGGAACTCCTGTTGTCTTCCGCCGAATTCTAGCAGACTGCTCCAAAGAAGCAATCTTGCGACGGCGATGCCGTTGCGACTACAATGGGGCTCTGTGTTGAGAAGACAAGGGAGTGTGTTCATGCGTTGGATGCGAATTGCGTTGCCGTTGATTGTGCTGTCTGTGTTCACGGCGGGCCCGGCCGGTGGCGCAGTGGATGATCGGGTCACTCAGTGGGTCGATGAGGCAGAAGTCAGCCTCCCCAGAGTCAGGGACATCCTGGAAGGGGACGGACGAAGCGCCACAATCGACGAAGAGGGGCATCTGGTAGTGAAGCGGGAAGGGATGAAGATTCTCCTGCGTCTTGACCCCAAGAAGAAGCTTGTCATCTTCTCCGTGGTGTTGGCGTTCAAGGCCCAGATCACTCGGCAGGAGAAACTTGACCTCGCCAACCGCTTGAACGACCACGTCGTCTTTGCCCGCTTCACCGTCACCCGGGAAGACCTCCTGTGGGTCGACTACTATTTGAGCTTTGAGGGTGGCATCCTCGCCCAGCAACTTGTTTCCAGCTTCTCCTGGTTCCACAATGCGGTGACCCGTGGTATCTCTCTAAACGATTCAGAGCACCTCGTGATCTAGCTCACGGAGGTGCAACTGCGCCTGAGGTACACACCATGAACGACAACCTCCTCTTCATTCTCCTCATCATCGGTTGGGTCGTCCTCCAAGCCGTCATCCTCCCCAGGATGGGGGTGTCCACGTGAATGAGCACCTCCTGCGGCATCGGCGATGACCGCAAGACCCCTGCCTCCACAGACGAAGAGGAAACCGAGCCACCTGCCTCCCCTCCGGCCTGACTCCCCGTCCACAGCCCGCGCCCTGAGACCCCTTATTCCTTGATAAAGGAGGTCGAATCCTATAAGTTCGCACGGAACTATCGATGTGTTGTCGGGAGGTTTCACCCCAATGCGTTCTTGGACTCATTTCTTGTTCCCCGCGGCCTTGTTCCTCGGCCTTGTTCTCTTGCTTGTGGGTAGTCGTTCCGGCATCTGGGACCCCTGGGAGATGGACAGAGCCCACGTGGCCAGGCAGATGGCGGGCAAACCGAAGATCCTCGTAGTTGAACCCACCGACGAGTTGCTCCCCAGAATGCGGCAACTGGACTCCGAAAACCTCTTCTTTGTCGGCATGGACCACCCAGCTCCTCTGACCGGTTCCATTGGCAAGAAGGTGGTCGGTGGAACGAGCTCTCGCCTGCTCAAGATGTCTGAAACTCGTCTCCAGGCCGAAGTTTTTCATGGGATCGTGGTGGATGCTGCTCTTCTGGTCCCCGAGGACCTTGAGGGTCCCAGAGTTTTCGATACCGACAAGGGGCTGGCGTTCCTCGAATCCTTTGAAGATGCGGCGCCTGGTGCCCCCATCTGGATCGTCGCTGACGACTCCAAACAGTGCGAAACTGTGACCGGGGCCTTGGAACAGTCGATGGTTCGGCAGGCCTTGAATACCCTGGACCAGGACTATGACCTTCTCCCCGAAGCCCTCAAGAGTGCTCCGAAGTTGGATGTTGCGAGACGCGAAGCGCAAGCCGGCAAGAAGGGGAAAGGGGCCGCCAAGAGTGCGGAGCTGCCTCACGAAACTTCGGTGTCTCCAGAGGTCCAGAAGCTGGTTGAGGAGCGGGCCGGTGTTTATCCGTTTGTCCTTTCCGTTCCCTGCGTCACCAAGGACGACGATTCTTTGACTGCGGCCCTCGCTAAGGCTCACGGAATCTCGTGGTGGCGCGCCCAGTTCAAGGGCTACGTCGAGCCCACCACCAAGAAAAATCGAACTCCTGATCTGGCAACCCACACCGTGCCTCCGCTGGACTACTGGATGTGCGCGGTGTCTTACAAGGTCTTTGGGTTCTCGGAGTTCAGTTCGCGGTTGCCCTTCGTCATCATGGGGTTCTTGACGTTGCTGCTGTTTGGCCTGTTCCTGCGAAGCCTCCTGGGTGCCGGAATCGCCGGCGTGGCGACCCTCGTTCTGGCCACCATTCCCATGTTCATCGGGCAGTCCAAGAACCTCTCCGGGGAAGCTTCCTACATGTTCGCCTTAACCCTGGGAGTGCTCTCCTTTGGCGCCCTCGTGCTCAAGGGGGTCTCCGTTACCCGGATTCTCGGATTGGCGGTGGCTTTTGTGCTCCTCTTCCTGGCGAAGGGGCTCTTTGGACTGTTCATCCTTATTGCCATCCTGGGTTCCTACATTGTAGTCACTCGGGATCTGAGATGGCGCCCGGTGCTCCTCCCATTTGCCGTCCTCACGGCCCTCTTTGGAGTCCTCATTCTGGTGGTTCAGTTGCCCTCCGAATGGACCTTCTTTGAACACTTCAAGTTCATGAACAAAGCTTTCCGAGGAGGACCACTCCACGAGCATCGCACTTTTGAGTATTTCGTTCGAGGGCTTGCCTTCTCCTGGATGCCGTGGACCCTCATCATGCCCTTTGCTTTTGCCAATCTGCTGCCTCGAAAGGACCTTCAGTCCGACGAGTCTCGCTTGGGGCTGTTGACCCTGCTCTGGTTCGCCATCCCTTTCATGGCCCACTCCGCTATGCTCCCCGATTTCCTCCACGCCGTGTACCCAGCCTCCGCCTCTTTGGCTCTGGCAGTGGCTCTGCTCTGGCGCCGTGAGCGACAAACCGGCACCATCAATCGATTGCAAGGGGTGGTCATCGTTGGCATGGCCATCATGCTCATGGCCAATCTCGT
>CALFHQ010000408.1 GCA_937876385.1 uncultured Pseudomonadota bacterium | reverse complement strand
CGAATCGAACTACAATCTCTTCCATCTCAAGGATTCCATGAACGTCTCCATGGACACAATCAGAGACCCGGAATTTGTCAAGTCGCTCAAGGCTGCGCCGGCCAATACGGTGTTCTTCACGGTGTCCAACGATGAAGGTGTGGCCACTCAAGGATGGAAGCTCCTTGCGGCCCAAGGGCTCCAGAACCTCTACATCGTCGAGGGGGGAATCAACAACTGGCTCTCCATCTATCCACCACCCCCCTGTCTGGCAAAGGCAAAGGGGAAGAAGGGGACCGAGGGAGAGTTGGCGTTCACCTTCTATCGATCCGTTGGCGATTGCTGCAACACCGCCTACCCTCCTGTGAAGCACAAGGCACTCCCCTTTGACTGCTACCTGAGCGCCAATCCCGGCTCGTCGGCCCACTCCAAGGCCGGTGCTGCCGAACCTGCCAAGCCGGCCTTTGAATTCGAGCGCAAGGTGAAACTCCAGAAGAAGGCGGCCGTCAAGGGTGGGTGTGGCTGATCTCACCGTTTTGACTTCCCCTCTTTCCGTAAGAACTGCTTCCATTTCCGCATTGCTTTTCGTACCATCGCGTCGCTGAAAGTTCGCCATCAACTCATTGTGAGGGATTTCTATGAAACGCCTATGCGTCCAACTGACCCTTCTGGTCACCTCTTTGTTTCTTCTCTCCTGCAGCACCTCCGGGTCTACGTCCAGCACCGAGGACACCGGCTTGCAGCAAGACTCCAATGCACAACTCGATCTCGTCGACTCGGTCCCGGAAGACCTCCCCGGCGAGGACAAGACCTCAGACCTCATCCAGTGCACGGGAACCTGCGAAGCGGAAGGGACAAAAGAGTGTTCTGAGGACGGATGGCGTGTTTGCGAAGACCTCGATGACGACGGCTGCTTTGACTGGAGCGACGTCACCCCATGCCAGGCCGGAACGGCATGCCAAAGCGGAGCCTGTGTCGTCTCGTGCGACGAACAGCCCTGCACGGTGGTCGGAACTCACAAGTGTGGCGACGACAATCAGGTCCTCGAATGCGGAAACTACGATGGCACTGGGTGTCTCGATTGGGGAAACCCTCAGCCTTGCGCCCAGGGACTGATCTGCTCCAACGGATTTTGCGCCACGACCTGCTCCAACGCTTGCACCGTTGTGGGTGCGGTGAAATGCGAAGGAAACTCCATCCTTACCTGCGGCGACTTCAACAGCGACGGTTGCCTGGAGTGGGGTGACGCCAACCCCTGCGGCAACCTGGTTTGCTCCAACGGATTCTGCCAGTCCGAATGCGAGAGCGAATGCACCGTCCTTGATTCTCAAGTCTGCGACGGCACACAGGGATACATGGTCTGCAACAACTACGACTCCGACTCCTGCCTTGAGTGGGGTTCTACCATCAACTGTGGGGAAGGATACGTCTGCTCCAACGGCGGTTGTGTTAGCCAATGCGAGAGCGAATGCACCTCCATCGGCGCCAGGAAGTGCCTCTCCGGTGGAGTCTCCACCTGCAACGATTACAACTTCGACAACTGCCTGGAATGGGGCACCCCGTTGAACTGTGCCGAGGGCCTTGTATGCTCTAACGGCGCTTGTGTGTCCCAGTGCCAGCACGAATGCACCGTGTCCCAGGCCAAAGCCTGCGACGAAGGTGGAAACATCGTCGTTTGCAACGACTACAACGATGACGGCTGCATGGAGTGGGGTTCTCCTTCCCAGTGTGCTTCCCCCTACGTTTGCAACCTCGGAGTCTGCGTCCTGGACTGCGGCGACGACTGCCCCGCCATCAACGCCAAAGCCTGCGTGGCCGGCTCCACCAATCAGTACAAGGTCTGCGACGACTGGGACGATGACGGCTGCCTTGAGTGGGGTTCTCCCCTGAATTGCGAGGGAAGCCTCGTGTGCTCCGGCGGCAACTGTGCGGTAAGCTGCGAGAGCACCTGCGATGTTCTCGACCAGGCCTCCTGCAACGAGGCGGGAACTGCGGTCATCGTCTGCGGCGATTACAACGACGACGACTGCCTCGAGTGGGGCACCCCGGACTACTGTGCCAGCTACGAAGCCTGCGAAACCGACGCCTGCATCCAGCAGGATCCTCTGGGAACCGTGGTCATCAACGAAGTGCTTTACAACAGCGAAGGAGCCGACCTCGACGTCTTCATCGAATTGAAGGGGCCCTCTGGCCTCGACCTCACTGGTTTCACCCTGGTCGGGGTCAACGGAAACGGCACCGGGGACTACCAGAGTGTTTCACTCATGGGAGAGATTCCGGCAAGTGGCTATTTCGTTATCTCTCACCCCGATGCCATGTCCTCCATCTCCGATGTGGCCAACCAGTTTGACGCCGCAGTAGACTTTCAAAACGGTCCAGACAACATTGACCTTCGATACGGAGCCCTCGTCGTCGACGCGCTGGGGTACGGCGCCTTTGGCATTGGCGACACCTTCGCCGGGGAAGGAACCCCCGTGCCCAATGTGGACCC
>CALFHQ010000407.1 GCA_937876385.1 uncultured Pseudomonadota bacterium | reverse complement strand
GGCTCGAACTGCATCCACAACGATGGCCCGGTCCCCGTTAAGCTTCTCGGCGATCCGGTAGTAAACCCAGGTCCCTTCTCTGCGGTCATCCAAAATTCCGGCATTGGCGAGATATCGCAGGTGCCGAGAGGCCTTCGACTGACTGATGCTGAGCACCTGCATACAATCGCACACACACAACTCCCGCTCCTGCACAATCAGCGCCAGCATCTGTAGCCGAGTTTCGTCTGCAAGCGCCTTGAATATCCTGGCCAGTTCCTTCATGTCGTCCTCCTGACACTCCCGCTTATACCCGGATAGCCGGTTATACACAAACAGCTTTCTGCTGAGACCAGCAACTACCGCCGGTCGACTCGCCGACAAATTCCTTGCAATCTTGGAGGCATTGCTCTATTTATTCGCCACGCTATGAATAAAAAAAGAGGGGGAAATAGCTATGAAGCATGGAATGATTGTATGGACGTTTGCCTTGATCCTGGCATTGGGCGCCGGATGTGACGACACCAAGAACGACGAGAACACCACCGAGGATACCGCCGTTGCCGCTGACATCGACGTTGCCACGGCGACCGACACCGCAGAAGACACCGCTGCCTTGCCAACCTGTCCCAACGAAGTTCTCCTGACAGGTCTGTTGCCCTGTCAGTGCTACGACACGGTTGCCACCGATCCCGATGCCCAGGTTCCCGGCTGCATCACCCAGGTGGTCTGCTGCCCCACCGTCGAAGGCCTCCGTTGCGAGGACCATGAACTACTCGACGTGATCGACGATGTTGTCGAAGACACCGGAGTCGTGGATGTGACAGAAGAACTCGACACAGTAGACTCCGAAGACGTCGCCTCGGAAACCGTGGAAGACCTGACGACAACTCCCACCTGCCCGAACGAAGTCGACCTCTCGACGCACACCCCCTGCACCTGCAAAGGCACCCTCGTAAAGAGCGTGGAAAATGCCATGCCCGACTGCGAACTCACCGTAGTCTGCTGCCCCTTCGACGGAGTGAAGTGCGAGTAGGCGAGTAGCTTCTGAGTCAACCGACACATAGGTAACACTTTGTCCAGAGACATAGGTAACACTTTTCTCCTCCACGGACGTGTGTTTGCCCTGGTTCTTGTTTGAGCTGAATGTTCTATTCCTTGCCCTCCTCGTCGGTGTCGTCCTCGCGTTTGTAGTGCGCAGGCGGATGCAGTTTCTCCCGCCACTTGTCGAGCCATGCGATGTGCTGTTTGCCGACGTAGATACCGGCGTACTGGTCTTGGGTCTTCTCAATGCCGATACGTTCGCCAGCCAATACCTGGCCGAGATAGTGGCGGGCTCCCGCAAACTTGAACTGTCCTGCCAAAGTAACAAGTCGAACTTCCAGATCCCCCGAATATTCGAAGCCACTGACGCACTGTGGAAACGAACGAGACGACGGAGTGTACAGATCTGCTGGGTATTGGTTGTCGATGCCTTCGTGAGGACGTTGGAAGTTGTAGACCTTCAAGAACTGATCAAACCTGCGTTGTTGCGCTCGGTAGGTGGACGCAGGGGGATTTGCAGTCTCCTGCTTCAACGTGAGGTGTCCTCGCTCGTGACGCCCATTCTGTTGCGGCTGTCCTGGGTCTGTGCGTTCCAGTATAATCCCCAGCTTTAGCAACCAAATGGCAAACCGAGTCAGTCCGGTCAAGGAAGCAGAAGCGAATGGAGCGCCATTGTCCGAGCGCATAATTTCTGGCAGGCCGTACTCTCTAAACGTGTACTCCATGGCCTGCTGCGCTTCGCTTCCCCGTGTACTCTTCTGATTGTGACACCCTACACAGTAACGACTGGCATGGTCCCAAACGGTCAAGGGGACACACCGTTGTCCATCAAGTGTACGAAACCAGCCCTTGTGGTCCATCGTCCAGACATGATTTGGCTGAGTGCCATCCGTCAGCCTTGACGGCCGCTTCGGACTCCTCGGACGTCGCCGCCGTGTTTTTGTCAGGCCCTCTGCCTTCAGAATCTCATGAATCGTGCTGCGAGAAAGCCAATGTACGTCACCTCGCTCACGCTCCAGCGACGCCTTAATCTTGTTTGGCCCCCAGGTCCGGTGATTCTTTCGAACCTCAATCACCGCTTCACGAATCCCCTCGCTGTAGGCATTGGAATTCCCATAGGGCACCCGAGGTTGGTCTCTCAAACCGTCGGGTCCGTATTGCAAAAACCGACGAACCCACTTGTATCTAACACGGCGACTGACGCCATGCTGCCGACACAGCTCGCTGAAAGACTCCCTCTTGCTGAGTGCTTCAAGCACGAATTGCTTCCTTTCTTCCATTGGTCCCGTACTCTTCCACGGCATGGCTCGCACCTCCTGGTGACAAGCTTACCGCAGCATAATGCGGGCAATCACACACAAAGCAGCGCCCAGAAGAAACTGTTACCTATGTCTCTGGACTATTCTGCCCCGTTGCCTGGACTCCGAACCATTCT
>CALFHQ010000406.1 GCA_937876385.1 uncultured Pseudomonadota bacterium | reverse complement strand
CTGTTTCGATTGACGTCTTGAATCGTGGAAGGAGTGGTGGAGAATCCCACCTTGAGGGCTCGCACCTTGCGACGAATGGCTCACTTCGTCATGAGCCAAACCGACGGGGGGAGCACATGAAACCGACCATGCGAGAGCAAGTAGAGAGTGGTGCCCTCCTGGGAGTGGACATCGAAGCGCAGATTCGGAAGACCCTGGCCCTCTCCCACCGAGCCCCGGAACACTATGTCGTAGAGTTGGTGCGAGGGGCTTCCAGGCGGAAAGCTCGGAGAATCGACGTCCGTCTGGGAAAGAAGACCGTGGAAATTCGAGACGACGGGGTCGCCCTCGACCGGCTGGACGTCCAGGCTCTCCTCCACGTCTTCAACGGGGCCCACCCGATGGAAAGTCGATTCGAGGCGATTTCCCACTTCGACAACCAGCGGGGACTGGGGCTTCTGGCAGCATTTGGAGCGGACCCGCAGCGCCTGTCCATTGCCTCCTCCGATATCGGTCGAAGCATTCAAGTGGAGTTTCGAGGCCGCCAACTCGTTCGCATGCACAAGGAACATCTCAACTGGCAGGGCACCCGCATCGTGCTCCACCGGGACGGCGACCCCCAGCGGGAAGCAGAAGCCATCCGGGAACATTGTCGCTTCCTGGGAGAGCGGATCATCCTCAATCGAAAACCCCTTCCCCGGCGGTATGTCGATGTACCGGTGCTCAAGTGGGAGGAACTGGAACTGCAAGGGGAGGCAGGCCCCATCGCCGGCTACCTCTGGCTTCCAGCGGGGGCAAACCTCTCCCGAATCTGGTTTCTCGAAGATGGAGTCGTTTGGAAGCAGTCGACCATTCCATGGCGCAGGAGTGGCTGGGTCTTTGAGGCGGCCGTAGAGACGTCGGTGGTTCCAAATGGATTGCCTGGTCGCCTCGTGGGACGGACCGGTTCCATGGTGGATACTCTCCTCTCAGAGTGGGAGCGGTTGACGCAAAACGAGCAGATGCAGCTAGAGGAACTGATCTTTCGACAGTTCGAAGTGAAGTCAGACCCCCGCTGGCTCGACCGCCTGCCTGGATTCCAAGATTCCACCGGACACCATCACTCCCTCCACACCGTTCAAGAAATGGCCCAGCGCAGTCAGTTGTCCTGGACTTCCCCCGATGAACCCCCGCCCAGAGACGGCTCCGGCACCACCGTCCTGATTCTAAACCCGATTCAGCAAACGTTCCTGGAGAAGCAGGGGGTAAGCATCCCCAGACTACCCTCTCCACAAGGGGGAAACGGGATTCGAATCGCCGCACTGAAATTCCTCGATTGGGCAGTCCAGCGCCTGGCTCCCACCGGACGCTTCCTGGCCCCCGACGAACTGGAACCCGTGGAGTTACAAGCAACCAAACTCCTGGAACAAGGATTCGCCACGGGAGCCATCCGAACCACAGAACAGTGGCCATCTGGCGTCCCCTCAGTAGTCTTCAGCGACGCCTTCTCCCTAACCGAAAGCCGAGTGCTCAAGGCCTCGTCCCAATGGGTTCTCGTCTGTTTCCGACGCCATCCCAGAGCAAAAAGAGCCCTCAAAGCCTTCGACCTGGGGCAGATTGGCCCCGCCCTCCTGATCACCACCCTAACCGGAGGCAAAGCCCGCCTGGTTTGAGCGCTGTGGGTCTGGAATCGCATCACCCAAAAACGCCTTTTTGGCAACGCACGATGTAGGGGCGACCCTATGTGGTCGCCCGGCGTCGGCTGACCCAAATATGCGGCTAGAAAAACGGACGATGTACGAGCAGGTCCCCGTGCCTGCCCTGATTCCCGCCATCAACGTCCCGGGCTACCCCACGCCTGCCCACCCATCCCAGAGGTCGGTTGTTGTTTGCCCACTAGCCCCCCTTCCTGGCGAAGAATGTCCGGCAAAGCCGGATAAACGGGGGGGGCGTCGACGCGGCGATACGTCGAAAGTGGGTCCCGAGCCATCAAGCAAAGCGCCCGCAGGGCCAAGGTTTCTTCAAGGTCAGGGGGGGCGCCCAAAGGGCGACAACCTGGGTAAGCGTTGTGTGACAAAGAGACGTGCTTCTCGAAATCGTTGATTGGCAAAGAGACGCTCTATTTGGGATCGCCAATCCGAATTGTCAGAACGCATAGGGGTCAGTCAGAACGCATAGGGGTCAGGAACGCATAGGGGTCAGACCCTTTCGTTTTTCCTTTTCCCGATTTTCACCCTCAAATAGCCCCATTTCGCTGCATAGGGGTCAGACCCTTTCGTTTTTC
>CALFHQ010000405.1 GCA_937876385.1 uncultured Pseudomonadota bacterium | reverse complement strand
AACCTGAAAGAGCTGGGGCAGCCCATCATCACCAACACCGTGATTACCCGCTCCAACTACCGGCACCTTCCGGAGATTGCGCAGATTCTTATCCACCTGGGAGTTTTGCAGTACCAGTTCGCCTTTGTGCACAGCCTGGGAACAGCCAAGGAGTACTTTGGTTCGGTGACTCCCCGCATGACCTTCATCGAACCCTACGTGAAGAAGGGGTTGGCGTTGGGTCGTCAGCGTGGGGTGATGGGATTGACTGAGGCGGTTCCCTACTGCTTCATGAAAGGTTATGAGAACTCGGTGGCCGAGACCTACATGCCTCGAACGAAGATTTTCGACGCCAAGATGGTGCTCGACGACTACACCGAGTATCGATGGACTCAGGGGAAGGTGCACGGTCCTCCTTGCCAGGAGTGCACATGGAACAAGGTGTGCGAGGGGCCGTGGAAGGAGTACCCGGAGCATTACGGTTGGGGAGAGTTTGTCCCGAGAACGGACCCCTGTTTCCTGGATGATGGTGACGGTGACGACTCGAAGGAGAGTTGCTGATGGTGGATGAACTCTCGGTGAAGGAATCGGCGGTCAAAGAGAAACGCATCTGGGTTCGGGTGAATCGGGTGTGCAACAACGGGTGTCTCTTCTGCCTCGATTCGGACATTCACGACGGCTTCATGGAGTCGAGAGAGGCCGTGGAAGAGAAGATTCGACGAGGGCGTGAGGAGGGAGGGGAGCGGCTGATACTTAGCGGCGGAGAGGCTTCGCTGCACCCGGATTTCGTCCATTTTATCGAGTTTGGGCGAGCCCAGGGGTACCGTTGGATTCAGACCATCACCAACGGCCGGATGTACGCCTACAGAAAGTTCGCCGACCGAGTGGTCGCGGCCGGACTCAACGAAACCACCTTCTCCATGCACGGGCACCACGCCGACCTTCACGATCGCCTGGTGGGTGTCCCCGGAGCGTTCAAGCAGGCCTTTGCCGGCTTGCAGAACCTGGTGGGGCGCATCGTAGTGAACATCGATGTGGTGTTGAACCAGCTCAATATCCCACACCTTCATGACATCCTTGAGTTCTACATGGCCATGGGGATCCACGAGTTCGACCTGTTGCACATGGTCCCCTTCGGGAGAGCGTGGCGGGAGAACCGGGAGTTGCTGTTTTTCGACCCGGTGGAGATGATGCCCCACTTGTCGTTGGCCTTTGAATTGCGCCATCGCCCGGGAATCTACATGTGGACCAACCGTCTCCCCGCCCCATTTCTGGAGGGAAACGAGGACTTGATTCAAGACCCCCACAAACTCCACGATGAAGTCCGGGGGCGCCGGGAAATGTTTGAGGAGTGGCGGGATCTGGGCACCGAGCCGGTGTGCCAGGGGGACCGATGCGGCTACTGTCCCATGGAGGGCTTTTGCGGGTCGTTGCGCAAGACGTTGGCGGACCTCAAGGGGACGAGTTGCGATTCAGTGACCTGTGATGCGGATCATCTGGCCTTTCTGGACCTCTACCTTCCTCGCCTGAAAGCAGCGGGGGGCGGGGTTTCCTTTGTCTCCTCGTCTCCCGAAGACACCCTGTGTTACGTCGGGCAGTTCCCCGAGCGAATTTCCACCTCGACGCTGGTGACGGCGAACCCCGCAGCGGTTCTCCAGCAGTCCGACGCCGGGGGTTTTGCGCAATGGGTCATTGACTCCCTGGAGGGGGCTTCCCCCGAGGTTGTAGCTGCCTTTTGCAGGCGAGGGGGAGAGGTGACTTTGCCCTTCGAAAACGGAATTGACGACTTCCTGTCCAGGGTGCCCGCTTCCCTGCGGGAGCAGGTCACGGTGAGAGCCGTGCCTCGCCTGTTCGTGTCCGATTCCCGACGTTTGGACCCGCCGTTGTCCGTGGGGTTGTTGGCCACGGTTGGGGAGGTTGTGGGGATGCCCATTTGCCTCTCCGGGAAGCCCACACCAGAGGAGCGGGAGGTTCGGGTGGACTTGCGTCTCATGAACGAGGAAGGGAAACTCGACCTGGCTTTGTTCACCGACTGGTTTGTGCTCCAGGAGTATCGAGTGAAGAGTCTGCGTTGCGCATCTTGTGCTGGGTCGCCCCGTTGCGAAGGGTTGCACATCAACGCCGTGCGCAACTATGGTCTGGGAGTTCTTGTGCCCTTTGAGGAGGATTAGATGGCGAATCTAG
>CALFHQ010000404.1 GCA_937876385.1 uncultured Pseudomonadota bacterium | reverse complement strand
CCACGCGTATTTCGGGTAGTCTGAGGGGGAGGCGGGCCCCGGAGATATCACCAACACCCCGGGGAAATCAAAGGTCGCTGGGGTGACGTCGTCGTACGAAATCACCTCCACAAGATCCCCCGTCTGAGCCACCAGCCAGTGCTCCAGGTTGCGCGTGAAACTGTCTCGGTTGTCGAGGATTCGTGTCGTCATCTTCCAGGTGCATCCTACGGTTCGCAAAGGCAGCTTGGCACAAACGGGAATGCGTCGCCAGCAAATAGTCCCCGCACCATTGTCCTTCCACGCCGAGCCAAAGCGTGCCACAATTCAACACAAACCTCGGAGGTATCATGCACCCTCAATTGGCCCCACTGCTACTACTGGCACTTCTCTTCGCTCTCTCCTGTACCCCCGAACCCACCCCGGCTTCTCCCGAGCCCCCGCTGCCCCCAATGCCAGCGGCCAGCCAGCCGGTTCCCACACAAACGCCCGAACCAGCGGCGCCAAATGTAGACAAATCCACCCCTGGGACATTGCCCTCGGCAGGGACCAGCGTGGGGGATCCCAGCGACCTCGTCATTGCCTGTATGAAGGAAGTGGGAGAACATCTTCAAGGACTCCCCGGGGACCTTCGCCTCGAAGCGATGGCTACCCAAACCGTTCCCTGCTTCCTCCCCAAAGAACCCCTCATTGAGCGATACGCACTCCACCAGCAGCACAGCTACAACGCCTTTACGTTAGCCCCCGGGCACTGCTATCTCAAAACCGTGGAAGCCCTTCTCCTACACTTTCAGACTCTCGCTTCCAGCACCGACGTGGTCGGGCAGCAGAAATGGACACAGACCTCCTTTGAAACGGAATGCCCCTCGGCTCGAAACGTCCTCTTCCATTCCCTGAAACTGGCCACAACCCTCTACGCCGACATGGGAGCCTTCGACCTGGCGTCTGCGCTGTGCCGCCGGGGAGACAAAGAGACCATCCCTTCTTGCCTGAGTGCCCTGGAAAAGCAGTGGAGACAGCTTCCCGAAGCGAGCACTCTGGCACCCCTGAAACCCTTCCCCGTTCCCACCTGGAAGGGAGGAGAAACCGTGGTGCGACTGCCCATGGTGCTCACGTTGCAGGATGACACGGTGACCTTCGACGGGCGCCCTGTGTGCCAAGGAACGGAGCTGACAAGTGGCGCGTGCAAGGCACCTTTGAAGAAACAGTTGGAGAAGAAGACTCGAGTGGCCATGGTGATGTACCAGGAGAAGGAACTGAAGCGAATTCCTGCTTTGGCGGTTGTTGCGGGAAACCTCGACGACCTTCGAGAGCTGGTGGGAAGCCTCCCCAAGGAACGCGTCCCGACCTTCGCCATGGCGCGAGGAAAAACCTTTCCCGAGGTTGTGCAGTTTGCCCTGGACGGTCTTTGATTGTTGTTTTTCGAAGATTGGATGCCTAAATCGTACTCGATTCGCAAGACGGAGGACAATCCATGAGTCGCAAGTTTCCTGAGAACCTGCTTACCGGATATCTCTTCATCGATCGACAGCACCAGGAACTCTATGCTCGCATCGACGACCTGCTGGAGACCCTGAAAGACGGGGCCTCCAAAGAGAAGATCCTGGAGGTCCTCAGATACCTCGATGAGTACACCATTGTGCACTTCGACTTCGAAGAAACGGCCATGGAGATGCACCGATACCCACAACGATTCGATCACGCAGCTTCCCACATGGCACTCCGGGACGGCGTTGCGACGCTGATGAAAGAGGTCCAGGAATCTCAAGGCGCAACCCCCGAATTGAGGGAGGCTTGCCAAAGGATCGTCGTCGACGCCCTGCTGAAACACATCGCCGAACACGATATGCTCCTGGCCCCCTTCCTGGCCGAGAAGAATCCAGAAGGGTCGAACCTCTAACCGTCGCCGCGGCCCTCTTTCGGAGGCCCCCATCGTTCACATTGTTCTCGCTATGCGGTACAGTGTTCCAGTTGCATCACCAGAGTTCGTGTGGAGGGAAGGATGAATAGAACAACCAACCGTCAAAGCCAAAGCTCGATCCCCTCAAACCGACGGACGCTCCTCGCTGTCTCGTGGGTTTGGCTTGCGCTTTTTGCCCTGGCTTCCTGCGGCGGGGGCGAGGGCTCTGGCAATGGCCCCTCTCTGGACGTCCAAGGAGACATCCCGTTGGG
>CALFHQ010000403.1 GCA_937876385.1 uncultured Pseudomonadota bacterium | reverse complement strand
CTCCCCGCGAGCAGGGAGGTCATCGGATTTGGGTGTTGGAGTGGCAGTTGGTCTCGGTGTGTCAGCTTCGTCACTCGTTTTCCCCTTTCTTCTCGACAAGCAAGTGTCTGGCCGCCTTCTCCAGTTGCTTCACATACTCTGCTTCACCGACTGATTCCTTGTGCTCCCGACGGCGAACCTCGAACTTCCCGTATTCCGTTCTGGCGTGTTCCTCAGCAGCCTTCTTGCTCACCCTTCCGGCATTGGGCAGCACCTGGCGCTCGTTGAAGCGCAGAAACTCGTCAAGGCGCTGCTCCCAGTCCTTCATGAATACCTGCTTTCGGCGGCGGGCCTGGTCTTCGGCAAAATCCAGCCACATTACGACGATACGGTTCAGTTCGTCGATTTCTGATTCCTGAAGGTAGTTCTTGGCGATGACAACGTCGGTCTTCCGCACTTCGCTGCCTTTCCAGGTGGTCAGGCCCATGTTGGACAGCAGATGGTCGGCGCGGGAGTGGATCAGTTCGGCGGCCGTTAGGCCCGTGGCGGCAAAGTGCAGTTTGTTCTGGATGACGCTGAAGAACAGGGTGGTCTCACTCCACGAGGGGTCGTAGTCCCCGGCCATGGCGAAGATTTCCCTGACCCGCAGATACATTCGCCGTTCGCTGGCGCGGATGTCGCGGATGCGCTCTAGCATTTCGTCAAAATAGTCGGGAACGGCGGAACCCTTGATTGGCGGGTTCTTCAGCCGCTCGTCGTCCATGGTGAAGCCCTTGACGAGATACTCCTTCAAGCGCTGGGTGGCCCAGATGCGAAAACGGGTGGCCACCGTGCTTCTGACCCGGTAACCCACGGAGATGATGGCATCCAGGTTGTAGAAGTTTGTGTTGTATTTCTTTCCGTCGGCGGCAGTTGTAAGCAAATTCTTTACAACTGCCGCCTGGTCCAGTTCCCCTTCTTCGAAAATGTTCTTCAGGTGCTGACCGATATTCTGCTTGGTGCCTTGAAACAGCTCGGCCATCATCTGCTGGGTCAACCACACGGTCTCATCCTGCAGGCGTACATCCAGCTTGATGCGCCCATCCTGGGTCTGATAGACCAGAACCTCTCCGCCGGTAACCTCCGGCGTGGTTTGCTTTTTCATGATTTCGCCTTTCCGTTGCTGCTCTTGTTAGGTAGAATTCATAACCTGGATGACGGCTCCTGGCAAGCATCAACGCTTCGGCAGAGCAGCGCTCCAGTTCACTCTCTGACCCCACATACACGGCTGCTCTATTGTCATCGACACCTCTAACATGGCCCTCTGATTGGGGAAGCCGCCCGGGGATGGCGTAGTATTCTGGCGGGGCGATAGTCTGTTTTCGGCCAGATACTGCTGACATGCCAGGATGGTGTCCTTGAGACCCAGTGGTGTCCCACCGATGGAAGGATCTGCGGAGTGGATGAGTGCGGAGGCGCTGCAACATGCCACTTTCCGGTGCCTGGAACCGCCTGTCCATACGACCTTCCGACATGGGGACATTGTGAAGCGGCAAACTACTACTACGAGTGTGTGGAAGATGAACTCCGAGTGCTTCATTGCAGGACAATGCACTCGAGCGATTGTCTTCGACTTGGGTTCTACGAGGTTGGCTGCAACGACGGTGGTGAGCAGTTTCTGCCTTACTGATGGGTCTTACCATGCCCACCCAAACCACTGACAGAGCACATCCTACGCCTGACAGATTCCCGGCTTTTCGGGGCGTTGTCCTGTGGCGTCTCGGTGGGGCAAGCCCAGTTCGGTGACTTGTTCCAGCTCCTCGTGGGTGAGCACGGGTCCTTCCACGCACACCCGAATTCCGGAGCCATCCAGGCAGCATTGCCCACAGATTCCGATGGCGCACTTCATGTACCGTTCAAAGGAGAGTTGCACCGGGAGGTTGTGTTCTTTGGCGATGTTTCTAAGGGCTACCAGCACTACTTCGGGGCCTGAAGCACAGATGGTGCTGTAGCTGCCTGAGGCCAGCATTTCCCGCACTCGGTCTGGAACCAGCCCCTTTCCTCCCAAAGACCCGTCGTCGGTCACGATGGTGGCACCTTCGTCAACATATTGGTCTTTGAACAGCACCTCGGCGCTGTTTCTGGCTCCGATGAGGAGGGTGGTGTTCACTTCCATGCGCTTTGCTGTTTCGTGGAGGAATCGAACGGGTGCCACACCGCAACCCGCCCCAACGATGAGGGCGTTGTCCTGGACCTCGAAGCCACGACCAAAGGGACCTCGAAGTCCCACTCGGTCTCCCGGTTCAAGCTCCATGGCCTTCTTTGTAAAGGGACCGATGGCCTTGATGGTTATCTCCAGTCGTCCCCGCTTCTGGTCTGAGACGGAGAAGGGCTTCTCGTCCAATCCGGGAAGCCACATGAGGACGAACTGCCCTGGTTTGACGGGCGTCTTTACCTTGAAATAGAAGGTCTTAAGAGTGGGATTGTGTTCCACTACTTCGACCACCGGGAAGGTCTGCATTTGCTCATTCATGTGCGCCCCCTCTGAGGTCATCAAGGCGTTCCATTTCGTGCAATTCCAGGACCTCTAAGAGCTCTTCGTTGACTCTCTGAAAGACCTCTACCCCTCGGTTGTAGACGGCCGACCCGATGGCCACTGCGTGGGCACCGGCCAGGATCATCTGGGCCGCTTCGTTTCCGTTGGAGACCCCTCCGGTGGCGAGTATGGGGAGGTTGCAGTTGCGGTGAATCTCCCACACAGCCTTCAACGCCACGGGAAAGATTCCGGCACCGGAGACTCCCCCCATTTTGTTTGAGAGGATGGGGCGCTTGACCCCCACATCGATGAGCATTCCGGGTCCAACGGTGTTGATGGCGGTGATGACGTCGGCGCCGTTGTCCTCGCACACCTTCGCCATTTTTCCAATGGAGGGGCAGTGAACGGTGAGCTTCATCGCCACGGGAATCTTCCCGGCGTTCTTCTTCACAATTCGGGTGATGGCCGCTGTGTCTTCAAAGGAAGCCCCAAAGGGTGCTCCGAATTCGGACTGCACGTTGGGGCAGGAGACGTTCACCTCAATGAGGTCGGGGTTTCCGGCAGCGATGCGCCTGGTAACTTTTCCAAACTCCTCCACGGAACCGGCGAACACCGAAGCAAAGATGGGGGCTTGGCATTCGTCTCTGTACGTCCGAATTTCGTTCACAACGGCGTCCACCCCGGGGTTGGAGAGCCCCACAGCGTTAATCATGCCGTGTTCGTACGGGATGATGCAGGGGCCCGGGTGCCCTTTTCTGGGGTGGATACTGCACGACTTGGTGGTAACGGCTCCGGCACCGTGGTCGACGACTCGACGCATGGAGGAGGCCGTCACTCCCAGGACTCCCGAGGCGAGGACGAGGGGGGAATCCATAGAGATTCCAGCCATTTGGACCTTGAGATGCGGCATTGCTAACTCCGGTTCGTGAGGGCTATCGCTTGACGAATCGAAACTCGAGTTCCTGCAAATCGAAGATGCGTTCGCAGTGCTTGCACCGGAACTTGTGTTTCTCGGCATCGACGAGGGTAAACAGGGTGGCCAGATTGGTTTCGAAGTTGGTTATGCAGTTCGGGTTTCGGCATTTCACCTTGTTGACGATGGATTCGGGCACCTGGAGGGTGAACCGCTTGTCCACGTCGTAGTCGGTGATCCGTTTGATGCTGACCCCCGGGGCGATGAGCGCGATGTGGTTGACGATTTCGTCATCCAGTTCGGTGGTTTTGAGCTTCAGCATGTCTTTGGTGCCGAGTTTGCTGCTCTTGTAGTTGATTCCGAGGGTGACGACGATGTCCTTCATTCCCGGGTAGCTCCGAATCACCGTGAGCACCTGGATTCCCAGCCCGGCGGGGACGTGATCGATAACGATTCCTTGACGGATCTTTGGAATGTAGAGGAGTTGGCTGTCATTCATATCTTCACCCCCAGAAGGTCCAGAAGGATTGCCTGGCGCATGAACATCCCGTTTTTCACCTGTGGGAAGTAGCCTGCGTGCTTGGTCTTGTCGATGTCATAGGTGATTTCGTTGACTCGAGGGAGGGGGTGCAT
>CALFHQ010000402.1 GCA_937876385.1 uncultured Pseudomonadota bacterium | reverse complement strand
AGTTCTCCCCCCGAGACGAAATCCAACTCCAGGCCTTCATGGGCTCCCGGACCCGGGTGCTTCGAGTAGACGGAACTTTGCTCTTCTGGTACGGGGCCAGAACCCTCACGGCCCTGGATTCGTGGAGTCGATTTGTTTCACAACAGGTGAATTCGTAGCCATCGTCTTCGCCCTTCGCCAGAGCCAGAGACCCAGCAGAATCATGACCAGGCTCACCCCTTGAGACGTTGAGAGAACCAACGGTGCGTCGGGGTCCACACCCAGCAACCGAGCCAGCCACTCCTGATGCCACTCAAAGAAGAAGCCACGAATGGCGTCCCCTCGAAACAGCTCGGTGACAAAACGAAGGGCTCCATACAAAATCAGATACCAACCCAGAACCACAGACATCACCCGAGGCGCCCCTCGGTCCTCGTCCCTTTGGGTCAATTGCAGGAAGCGCCACACCACGAAAAGGAAGATGGCGACGTTGCCAACCGCTTCGTACAGTTGAACCGCGTGCATGGACACGCCGTGGGCCCAACCCGCACCGTGTTTGCCATAGCAGCACCCACGAAAATAGCATCCGATTCGACCAAAGACATGCCCCAACGGCAACCCGATGGCCAAGAGCCCGATTCCGTTGATCCACGCAATACGCTTGAGTCGCAGGTACAAGATCCCCGCCGGAATGCCCCCAATAACGCCACCCAGAAAGACCCATCCCCCTTGCCAGAATTTCGCAAAAGCAAAGCAGTCACCGACGTTGCGGCACCACATTCCGTCACACACCTGGCCGGGGAGACATCCACTCCCCTGCTGGCAACTCAACCCTTCAGGCAACACGGAGTTCGGGTCAAAACACAGGGAGTAGAACAGATTCCAGTCGAGAGCCACGTAGAGCAACCTTGCCCCGACAATTCCTCCGATCACCGACCAGAAGACGAGGTCCATTCCCTGGTTTCGGGACAAACCGGCTCGAGGAGCCAGGCGGTGGATGACGGCAGCCCCCAGGGCCACCCCCAGACTGACGAGAAAGCCGTATTCGCTCATCGTGTGACTCGAGAACGACGCCCCATCCACCACAGGGCAAAGATGCCGATGAGAATGGTCGGAATGCCCAGAAGTTGGCTAGTAGAAAGGGTATTTCCCAGCCAAACTCCTCGATGGTCGTCCCGGAAGAACTCGATAACGAATCGAGAAATGGCGTAGAGAATCATGAAGAGGCCAAACACGATGCCATCAAACTTTCGCCACTTCTTGTAGACAGCGTAAGTCACCACGAAGATCAGCGCGTTGGAAACAACATGAATCAGTTGCGTTGGAATGACCGGCAAGGAGTGTGCAGCACCCTTCGCCAACAACCCCACCTCGACGTGACGATCCCAGGCAGGGGAGTATTTGGGGAATTCAACCCCAATGGCGTGTTCTGTATGGTAGCCGAAGCAGCAACCGGCGAGCCAGCAGCCGATGCGCCCGAAAATGAGCCCCAGAGCAATTCCAAACCCGGCGAGGTCCGCAACCTTCCAGAAATTCATCCGGTCTCGATGCTTGTGGATGTACCACACCGCCACCAGTGCTGCGAAAAACAACCCGCCGTAGAATGCCAGGCCGCCGTACCAGATCTTCGCCCATCTAAAACAGTCCCTTCCGGGGTGACAGGTGCCGGCATCGACGTTGCACAACTGCCCGACCCCGGCATCCACACACTCATAGTCAAACAGGCACTCCGTTCTCCCCTGGGCAAAAGAAGCGGGCAACGGCTTGCCTTGCACTTTCATGGGGTCGAGGCACAAGTTGATGTAGTCCTGGAGGTAGCCGTCGGCAAGAACATGGAGCAGTCTGGCCCCGAACAGCCCGGCGATGAGAAGAATGATGGAGAGGTCGAGGAACTTGTTGGGGTCCACACCCGGGTTTCGTTGCGCCTCCCGAAAGGCCAGCAGCACCGCCAGCAGATAGCCGATGGTGAGCATCGTGTAGTACGAGGGGAAATCCAAAGGACCCAGATGGAGTGTCGGATGCACGAGAGAACCTCTGTTTCAGGCACCTTCGGTCAATGAGAGGTGCTCAAGACTCCTTCTTCTCCTGGAACGGGCTCTTCTTGATGAGCATCTGAAGGAGGAGAATGCCGACCCCGACGCTGATGCCGATATCGGCCACGTTGTAAGTAGGCCAGTGATTTGTGCCGACGTACATATCAATGAAGTCGACCACGAAATGCCGCGCAATGCGTTCCACGAAATTGCCCAGCGCTCCACCCATAATCATCGCCAGGGCCGCTACGGCTCCCCAATGGCCGGGTAGAGCCGGCATCCGAAGAGCCACCACCACCATCAAGATCATAGCGATGAGGGTCAGCAACTGAAGAGCCAACTGCCGCACCCAAAGAGGAGCGTCCCCCAGCATTCCCCAGGCAGCACCCGGGTTTTCAGCGTAGATGAATTGGAAGAAACCCGGAATGACCTCGATGTTCCGTTCGGTGAGGAGGTACGTTTCCGATGCCTTCACCGTTCGGCTGTCCGAAAGTCCCCCTGTACCAAAACCCATGGGATGCAGGTAGCCCTCGTCAATCCACTGACTCACTTCCTCTTTGTCCAGGAAGGGGTGGGAGTCCACGCAAGCCTGTGCCCAAGTGGTAACCCGAGTGGACCACTTGGCCCGCCACGCATCTCGGTCCCCTTCCCCTTTGGCCTGAACGAGATCCTCTCGGGAGGGGTTCATAACCATTAACGGCGGGTACTTGCGCTCCTTGTCGAGGAACAGGTAGTAGGCTTCCTCTCCCTGGGACAACCGCCGAAAGGGACTGAACTCCTCGTTCCCTTTCACCTCGAGGGGGGGAGACAGAAGCCGTAACTTCGAACTCTTCGCATCTCCAAAACCCGCCCATTCCAACAGGTCGGTGGTGGTCTTCCCGTCCAGTTCGGCGGGCACGAGGATGGGGATGGGATGATCCACCCGAGCCAGGTTCGCCTTGGCCCACTCCTTGGTGCCCAGGTCCAGAACAGTGACCACCAGGGCGACGGCGACAAAGACCCCCAGTCGGGTCAGATAGCCCTTGTTCATGCCTCGACCTCGACCTTCAACTTATGCAAGATGGTAGAACAACGGTCACAGGTGCCCGGATACTTCTCGTCATTGCCCGTCGTCTCAGACCAGTGCCAGCAACGCTCGCATTTGGCTCCACCGACTCTCTTGATTTCGATATCGAGATCCTCACCGTCCACAAATTCGATGTGGAACTGGGACACAATGAGCATCTCCTTGAGACCGTCGGCGTGGGCCTTCAGTGCCGAACTCGAGGGGTGCTTCTCCCCAACTTTCAAAGAGACATCCGCATCCAGAGAATGTCCAATCTCCTTGTTCACTCGCTTCTCTTCCAGCTTCTTGTTCACCGCCTCACGGGTGGCCAGCAACCGCTGGAACTCCATGGCGAGGTCGGCATCGCCATACTTCGAGGTCAAGAAACGAGGGAAGGTGGCCATGAACACACTTTGAGGGTCGTCTGAGTTGTGAGGCATGTGCTCCCACACTTCTTCGCACGTAAACGACGTGATGGGAGCCAACACCCGCACGAGGGTCGAGAGGATCTCGTACAAGGTGGCCCGAGCACTGCGTCGCTCCTTCGAAAAGGGAGGATTCACATACAATCGGTCCTTGATGACGTCCAGGTAGAAGGCCGACAGATCCACCGTCACAAATTGCATGAGCTGGTGGAAAATGTCGTGGAACTTGTATGTCTCGTAGGATTCGTTGATGCGCTCGACGAGCTTGGCGGTCTGGTGCAGGATGTACCGATCCATGGCCACCATGTCCTCCGCTTCCATGCGGTCGGACGAGGGATTGAAGCCCTCCAGGGTACCCAGCAGGTACCGCAGCGTGTTGCGAATCTTCATGTACGCTTCACGCAACGTCTTCAGAACCTGATCAGAGATTCGAACATCTTCCTGGTAGTTTTCCGAAGCCACCCACAGTCGGTAGATTTCGGCCCCGAACTCGTTGATGATTTCCTCTGGCGGGATGAAATTCCCAAGGGTCTTGGAGATCTTCTTCCCCTCTCCATCC
>CALFHQ010000401.1 GCA_937876385.1 uncultured Pseudomonadota bacterium | reverse complement strand
ACCTGCACGGGTGCCGTGGTCGTTGATTGAAGTCTCACACCCTGCCCTGGGTTCGGGGCGCTGCCGCTACCGGGTGCAAAACAACTGAGTTGTCTGATGGCGGTAGCGAACTCTCCACCCACCTCGACGCAAGCTGTGACCGCGGTAGCCACCGGCTCCCAACTCTTCATGACGTGGTGGACGCTGTTGTTCGAGAAGAACAGACCCTGGGAGTTGAGAAGCTGAACGCCTAAAGCAGAGCCGCTGCTGCCAAAGTCACCGGATCCCGAATGGGCGTACCCTCCGCTGGAGCCCGATCCTCCCTGGACTGGTCCGATCCCATTGCCGGAGATGCTGCAGCCGTTGCACTGGTCCACCAGCAATCCGACGGCTGGGCCGCCGAATCCTCCCTTGGCGCCGTAGGATCCATGACCTCCCGTGCCGCCGCTAATATCGGTGATGGTGGAGTCCTCCAGAGCGCAGCCAGAGCAGCGAATCAACCGCATGCCGGCTCCCGATCCTCCCGCCTCACCCTGCCCGAAGGACGTGTTGCCCGTTCGGCCGATGAAGTGCGCCAGTTCGAGATTTCGCAAAATGACCGCTTCGCTGTCAAAGACAGCGACGATGCCCCAGTTGGTGGGGTTGTGTGCCCCGGTAAGGGACAGGTTCTCAACGACCTGTCCGTTGGCTCCGTAGAGAAAGACCACCGGCTCTCCCTCCACGGTGTTGCTAAGGGCCACGTCGTTGGCGATGGAGTTTGAGTCCAGATAAAGACCGTAGGACCGTTGATTCGGGGCTTGGAACTTGTTCTCCCATCCGATGGAACCCACTCCCCCGGTGACCCCTGAAATGGCGTTCCCGGTGAGCGTGGACATAGTGGAAGAAACGAAACGGAGCCCGGTCGCCTCTCCCCCGGTTCCGCCGGAAGTGAGATACCCGCCATAGCCACCCTTGCCGCCCGAGATGGTATCGAGGGTGTTCCCCACGAGCAGGGCGCCGGTGGTGTTGTAGAATTGAATTCCGTCGGCCACACCGCCAGCCGCAGAGATGTATCCAGCACCGTTTATGCCCCCGGCTCCTCCCAAGATATCCTGGAACGTTGAGGCCACCACAATTGGGTCCACGCACCAGAGACAAGTGAGTCCCACGGCCTGCCCACCGTTCAATGAACCGTCGAGCCCACCTCCCGTGATGTCCGTCACGGAGGAAGACAGCACCGCCAGCCCCTCGACGTATTCGGCGCGAATTCCGGTCACATTCAGTTGCGATTGCTCGGTGGGAGATTGCGACAAAACGGGAGCGCGTACGATCACATCGCTGAGGATGGCCGTGTCCACCGCGTCGAGTGCGTCGCCCCGAATGACCACCCCCGGATTTCCGCCGGAAATCGTGATTTCCCGCACGACGACCTCGTTGGCTGTGATGAGAAGCGCCGGCTCCGCATTGGTTCCGGCAATGGTGACCAGTGCGCGGTCCTCGCCAATGAGCAGGACGCCGACCTGGTCGACGTGAACGGGCCCGAGGTAGGTTCCCGCCATGATGTGAATTCGGGTGCTGGGTTCGGCCACGGCCAGTGCTTCCTGAATGGTGGCGAAGGGGTGCTCTTGTGAGCCGTCGGTTCCGGGCAGCCCGCCGTTTAAAGCATCGACCCACAAGTCGGCTACGGCGAACAGCTCGAATTCGCAGCCGTCTTCCGCAAGCCCGTTTCTGTCTACGACGTCGGGTGGACAGGCGGTGATGGTGCAATGCCCGTTGATGCAATCATAGGCATCCACCCCTTCCACTTCGCAGACCACCCCGCATCCGCCGCAGTTTTGCAAGTCGTTCATGAGGTCAAAGCCTTCGTCCACGACGCCATCGCAGTCGTCGTCCGTGCCGTTGCACAACTCCTCGGCGCTTTCGGTGCATTCGCAACCGTTGGCAGGGTCTCCGTCCAGGTTCCAGTAGTCGGTCTCGCAGGCCTGCAAGGTGCAGTTTCCTTCCACGCAGACACCGGTTTTTGCCGGGTTGGGGCTGTGACACACGAGCCCGCACTGGCCGCAGTTGGAGGGATCCGTGGCTGTTGCTGACTCGCAACCGTTCCCCAACTCGAGGTCGCAGTCGGTGTACCCGTCCTTGCACGCAACGAGGTTGCACTGGCCCGCCAGGCATTGGGTCCACGCATTGGCCAGGAGGCACTTGGTGCCACATTCACCGCAGTTTTGAAGGTCCTCGGAAAGGAGCACCTCGCAGCCATCCGACGGATCGTCGTTGCAGTCAGCGTACACCGGGTCTTCGCACTGGATGAAGGTACACGTGCCGCCTTGACACTGGGCCAGTGCGTAGGGAAGGTCGCAGTTGGTGCCGTCGGTAACGGCGAGCGCCAGGCATCCTTCCGGTTCCTGGCACACCGCCTCCTGGCATGGGTTGTCCAGGGCCAGCAGTGCTTCACACGATGTGGACGTGAGGTCGGTGCCGACGCACCCGCCAACGGCATTGCAGGTGCTGTCTACGGTGCAGGCCAGTCCGTCGTCGCACTCGGCGCCTACAGCGCGCTGCACTGGAACGCACTTGCCCGGCTCCACCGGGTCGTCCGATACGCAAGCGCCGTCGAAACATGGATTGTCCGCAACCACATAGGCGCAGTCCTTCTCCTGGCCAGAGCAGATACCGGCGAAGCAGGTCTCGTTCACCGTGCACGGGTCGCCATCGTTGCAGGTCAGGCCGTTTCCTTTGGGAGCCGCCACACAGAGTTGCTGGTCTTCGATACACCATTCGCTGTTGCAGTCGTCGCCGCCGCAGTCCCGTTTACTTCCCATGCAAGTGCCCGCCTCGCACTTCTCGTCCACCATGCACCACAATCCGTCGTCGCAGGGCATGCCATCGTTGTGCGGCGTCCAGGCGCTGGTGGATTGATCGGGCACACAGGCGAGGCAGAGGTTCGTTGGGTGGGTCGAGCCGGAGCTTCGACAGGTGCCCTCGATGAGGCACTGACCCGAAGCCAGAGTGTGCTGGCAGACTCCTCCGTTGCACAAGTCGTTTGTGCAAGAGAGGAGGTCGTCATCGCAGAGGGAGTCGTTGGGCAGCGTGGACCACGTCTCCGTGGAAAGCTCTGGAGAGCAGATTCGGCATCCCTCGGACTCGGGTTCGGGGGTATTGGCGCCGATGCATTGCTCGCCGATGAGGCAGAATCCTTCCTGTAGCGCGTAGGTGCAGGTGCCGTCCCCGTTGCAGGAGTCTGCTGTGCACAGAATCGAGTCGTTGCATTCGTACAGAACGCCGGTGCACACCCCCTGCTGGCACGAGTCGGTCTCGGTACAAGGGTCGTTGTCGTCACACAGCTTGTCGTTCTCGGGAGTCATGGCGCAGGCCCCGGATTGACACACCCCTTTGAGGCACGGGTTGTCGGAGTTTCCGCAAGGGGTGTAGTCCGGAGCAGCGCTGAACATCTCTGGATGCTGTGAGTCGCAGACCTGGCAGTCGCCGGGCATGGGAGCACCGTCTTCGTAACACTGACCACCCACAAAGCAGGAACCCGCAGCGATGCTCCAGTTTTTCGAATTCTCGTTGGGCGCGCAGACAAGGCAGGAGATGCCGGCGTGGACTGCACCTTCGTCGTAGCAGGTCTCGTCGATGATGCATTGGTCGGTGGGTTCCAC
>CALFHQ010000400.1 GCA_937876385.1 uncultured Pseudomonadota bacterium | reverse complement strand
TTTCGGCCGGAGAGATAATCCCCCGTCAGGCTGTTGGTGCACTCCTTGAGGTCAAGCAACGTTCCGCTGCATACGATCTCCCCCCCCAGGCGCCCGGCACCGGGACCGAAGTCCACCACCCAATCGGCGTGGCGAATGGTCTCGGGGTCGTGCTCCACCACAATCACCGAGTTTCCCAACTCTTTGAGGCGAAGGAGGGTCTTCACGAGTCGCAGGGAATCTCGTTGGTGCAACCCGATGGAGGGTTCGTCCAGAATGTAGATGACCCCCGACAGTTCGCTGCCCAACTGACGAGCAAGGCGAATTCGTTGGGCCTCCCCCCCCGACAGGCTGTGTGCCACTCGCTCCAGGGTGAGATATTCGAGCCCCACATCGAGGAGAAACTGAAGTCGCCTGGAGATTTCCTTTCTAGGCTCCTCGGCGATGGTCTTCAAGTGGCTTTTCAATTCCAGGCCGGCGAAGTACTCGAGAAGGGTCCCCACCTGGTACTCGGCCAACTGGGTGATGGAAGCCCCTCCCAGATAAACCGACCGGGCTTCGGGACGAAGGCGGCTCCCACCGCAGCTTCGGCAGTTGCTCTCGCTGAGGAATCGGGTGTAGTAGGCTCGCACCGCTTCGCTGTTGGTCATGGATAGATCCCGGGACATGTAGCCCCACAATCCGATGAACTCCTTGTCTCTCAACGATGCTTCCACGGGATAGCCCAGCACCAGCGCTTCCCGTTCTTCTCGACTGAGGGAACTCACTTTCTTGCGGGGGTTGATTCCCAGGATCTCTTCGACCCCCAACCAGAACTCTACCCCCCAGCCCCTGCGCCGCCCCTGCCAGATCACCGAGATCCGCCGCATGGCCTTGAGCACTGTCTCCTTTTCGTTGGGAAACAGGGCGTCCACTTCCACGTCCACGGCGACGCCCAACCCGTGGCAAGTCGGGCACGCACCCAGCGGGGAGTTGAACGAAAAGAGCTGGGGAGACAGCTCAGGGAGGCTGATGTCGCAGTGGGCGCAGTAGAGATCCTCGGAAAACTGCAGCTCGCCGTCTTCAAGGGACACCGAAAGTCGCCCCTTTCCGACCTTCAAAGCGGTCTCCACCGAGTCGGTCAAGCGTCCTCGGATATCCGGCCGAATGCGAATTCGGTCCACCACCACGTCGATGTTGTGCTTCTTGTTCTTCTCCAACCGCAACGGGGTCTCCAGTCGCTGGATTTCTCCGTCAATCCGGAAGCGCACGAAGCCCTCTTTCATGAGGTCTTCAAAGACTGTGTGGAATTCCCCTTTGCGCGCCCGAACCAGGGGGGCGTGGAGGGTGATGCTGGAGCCTTCGGTGAGCCCCAGGAGTCGATCCACGATTTGTTCTGGATCCTGTTTTCCCACGGGGGAGTTGCATTGATGGCAACGTTGGTCGCCGGCGCGGGCGAAGAGCACTCTCAAGTAGTCGAGAATTTCGGTGACGGTGGCGACGGTGGAGCGGGGGTTTGAGGAGGCGGTCTTCTGCTCGATGGCTACGGTGGGTGCCAGTCCACGCATTCGTTCGTATTTGGGGCGTTCCAGTTGCCCCAGGAACTGACGTGCGTAGCTCGACAACGACTCGATGTACTTCCGTTGTCCTTCCACATAGACGGTGTCGAAGGCCAGGGAGCTCTTGCCCGATCCGCTGACCCCGCTGAATACCACCAGGGCGTTCTTGGGGATGGTGACGTTCAAGTTCTTCAGGTTGTGCTCGCAGGCACCCCGAATCTCCAGTTGGTTTGTGTCGGGCTTCATGGGGAAGGGTTCACTCCAGGGCTGGGGTCCAAAATCCTACTCTTCCGCCTTGCGGTCGATTCGCTCCAGGTTGTCACCAAGGTAAGCTCTCAAGCGATCCTCGGCAATGGCTTCTCGAAGCTCCCGCATCACTCGCTGGTAGAAATAGAGGTTGTGGAGGGTGTTCAGGATGGGGCCCAGCATCTCTCCGGAGACGAAGAGGTGACGCAGGTAGCCACGAGAAAATCGGCGGCATGTGGGGCAGTCGCACGTGGGATCCAGAGGGCTTGTATCTACCTTGTATCGGGCTTGCTTGATCTGGCGTTCGCCGTCCCAGGTGAAGAGGAGACCGGTACGGCCGCTTCTGGTTGGGAGCACGCAGTCGAACATGTCCACCCCTCGAGCCACTGCCCGCATGATGTCTCCGGGCCTGCCCACCCCCATGAAATAGCGGGGCTTGTCTTCGGGAAGGGGAGAGATCGAAGCGTGTAGCATCTCGTCCATCATGCCCTTGCTCTCCCCAACAGAGAGTACGCCGATGGCCATTCCGTCAAAGGGGTGCAACGCCAATTCCCGAGCGTGCTGCTCGCGAAGGTGCGTGTGCATTCCTCCCTGGGTGATGGCGAAGAGGGCGTTTTCGCTTCGGCGGGCCTCAAGACATCGCAGGGCCCAGCGAGTCGTCATGTCCATGGACCGGGCGCAGTACTCTTCATCTCGGTCCTTGTCCGGGCATTCGTCGAGGACCATCATGATGTCCGAACCCAGGGTTTCCTGTATCTCCACTGCCTTCTCCGGGGAAAGCTCGCAAAGCGCCCCGTCGATGTGGGAGCGGAAGGTGACCCCTTCCTCGGTGATCTTCCTCAGCTTTGCCAGGCTGAACACCTGATATCCGCCGCTGTCGGTCAAAATGCTGTGGGGCCAGTCCATCATTTTGTGCAATCCACCCAGTTGTCCAACCACTTCGTGACCTGGGCGAAGAAAAAGGTGATAAGTGTTGGACAACACCACCTGGGCACCGGTCTGTTCCAACTCCCAAGGGGGAATTCCCTTGACCGAACCCACCGTTCCAACGGGCATGAACGCCGGGGTCTCGTAGCTTCCCCGGGCTGTATGCGCCTGCCCTCTGCGGGCATCACTGTCCTTGTCCTTGTGAAGCACCTGAAACTGATAAACGCTCACAACTCACTCCCCTTGTCGTTTCTGGCCAAAAGCCACGCGGCAAACCGACACACCATACTGAGCACCGAAGTGAAAGGAAAGGGAAATGGGGGATTGGGCCCCATCGAGAGCGGAGAAAATCGACTCGAAAAGGGGTGTGCAAGGTTGACAGATTGACACATATTGAATAGTCTTTCCTGGATTCGTTCTACTACGGGACGCTTTTTGAAGAAACGGAAACCCAATTTCTCTGGTCTACTTGAGGAGGATTACGATGAAAAGATGGCTCGCAATGTTTGCTGCACTGTCCTTGATGTTCACCTTCGCCGGCTGCGATTTCAGTGACGACGAAAGTGACACCTACACGGACGACGGTTGGGTCGACAACGACTGGTACGAAAACGACACCACGGAAAACGACACCCTGGTCGGCGAGTGCACGGCCGGACAGAGCGCTGGCTACATGTATGTGAAGGTCGAAGACAGCCTGAGCAACCCCAGCCTCGCTCTGGACAGCGGCTGCAACGGGAACAACCCCGGCGCCGACATCGATTCCGTCTGCATCTGGCGCTCCCCCGACGACCCCACGAACGAGTGGATCGACGGTCAGAATGCTGCCATGTACTGCGCCAGCACGGTTGCGTACGAGCCTTGGGCCGATGCCGTTTGCGGCAACGACAAAGACGACTCCTCTGAAGTTCTTGGAACCCCCGACGGCGTAGCCGCTGACGGCGTGTTCCAGGGCTACTTCTCCCTGAATGGTGGCGCCATCATCGTGGGATTCAACTTTGCTGCCGGTGACGAGATTCTCTGCGGCGACATGATTCACGTCGTTGAAATGTACAACCCGGACAATCCCAACAAGACCATCGAAGACTACAAAGTCAGCCTCGGCGCTTCCCAGGATGGCCCCTGGTCCATCGAGTCCGACTACGCCACTGGCGAAGTCATCGTCGATGTCGCTTGGATGTGGTAAGAGTCTCGGGCTAACGCCCTCCCCCCCCCGCC
>CALFHQ010000399.1 GCA_937876385.1 uncultured Pseudomonadota bacterium | reverse complement strand
GCCGACTGACGCAGCTTGCGGGGATGATCGCTGGTCAAGATGACCCTGTTTAGTCCAGGAAGATAAGCATGAGGAGCCAGATCAGCGCGACTAGATTGGCGACCCCTGCCAAGAGCACCAGAATCGCAGGAAGGAAGGGACGCTTGCGAGCGATTCCCTCCACGGCAAGTTCATCTCCCACGTCTTCTTGTTGCTGGAATTCTCTGAAGTTGCGGCGAAGGGTTCGATGTTGCACAGCGGCCACGGCGAACGCCCACAAGAGGAGCCCGAAGCCCACAACCGCAATGAGAATCAAGAGAAGCGCCCGCAGCTTTGCCGTCTTCTCTTGGACACCTTCCAAGTCATGGTAGTAGCTGTTGAGAAGCTGCACAAAGCCGTTGTGGCCGGGCCTCAAGTGGTCTTGAATATATTGGGCAACCAAACGAGGGTTGTCGGTGGTGGCAGCAAGGGTGGCCGCCACCGGGTCGTCTGATGAGGTTACGCTCTGGATGAACTCCTCGGGGTCCTTGAACCAGGGCAGCGCCAGGGTGGCCAGGAATCCTTCTCCAGTCAGGTAGTGGTCGTTGCATGTGAACCAGTACAGTCCCTCGCCGGGAGGAGTCCAACGCACCGTACCTACATGGTCGCGGGTTTCCACAGTGGCAAAGGAGAGGGGAGAGGAACCGGCCCAGAAGGCGCAGAAGAGAGTTTGTTCGGGGGAAGAACTGTGGACCTCTACGGCGATCTTGTCGGAAGATTCTGCGGAGGGAAGCTGAGACAAACCGACAAAAGAGTCCGCTGGAAGGCGCTCTTCCCAGAGAAGAGTCTCGTCAGCGTTCTGAATGGAGAATGTGACGACCTGAGAGAGACCGTCCAGGGGACAGTCGATCTTCGCCAGTCCGTCCTGGGAGGTAACCACTTTGCGTGGGGGCTGTTTGGGTGCGTCGGTGGCGAACCGGTATTCAACGGTGAGGCTCAGGGGATTCCCATCCTTGTCTTCAATTCGGATCCAGATGGGATTCAAGACAGAGTCCACCAGTCCTCCAAAACCAGGCAGAAGTCCCACACGCCAGGGTCCGTCGGAGATGCTGGCGGAGACGTCCCCAACCAGGCGAAAGGCTTCCAGGGAGGCATCCGCCATTGGGACGATATCCACTGGAATCTCAAAGGAGCGGTCCTCGCCGTTGAAACCTGCGACCTGCAGCGCCAGCGTTGCACGCCCCGGGGCGAGGGACGTGGGTGTCAACTCAATGTCCGCTGGGAGGGTGGACGTGGCCACCGGGTTCGAGGTGAGCTCTTGCTTACCGGATTGGCTCAGACCAGCCTGGACGATTCGGGCCGGAAGGTTGGTCTTGTTTCGATTGTCGTACTGGATCACCCGAAATGCGGCAGGGCCATTGGCGACAATCTTTGGGGCGCCGTACAACTGAAAACTTGTCTCCACTGCCGGTCGAAGTTGGGTGAAATACACCACTCCGAGGACAAACAGCGTCGCCGCTGATGAGACAATGACCAGTTTGTAGCTGAAAGGGAGACGTCCGTCGTTGGTATGGTGGGGCGCCATCAGGCCTGGCTGTCCTCGATGCCCATGATGTCGAGGGTCCTCAGTTCGTCAAGGTATCGAGTGACGGTCTTTTCGAAGAGATCCATGAAGCGAGGAGGAATGGACTCTCCGCCGGGGAAGTTCTCTTTCATGTGGTCTACGAATTTTCGTCCCTTCTTCAAGGAGAAGAGAACAAAGGCGCCGTACTTGCCCTTTCGGGTGGTGACTCGGCCGATGACGCTCTTCTGGAAGACCTGCGAACCTTCGGTGACTCCATCAGCCACAGCACCCAGATCAGTGTAGCGAGAGACATACCCGCCGGAGTGCTGGACCTCTACTACCCAACCTTCGTCCTTCGTCTTGCCGGCGAAGGTGACGGTTCCAGAAGCCACGGACCAAACCGGAGCTTTGGGAGGGGCAGGATATCGAACGGCGAGATTGCCGTGGGAGCGGACCCGCTTTGGATCCCATTCACGCTTGCTGCGGTTGGCCTGGGCGGAGCTTGCATAGTCCACCGGAACCTTGAGGAATTCCTTTCGCAGGGCGACGCCATCCAGGGTGTAGTAGCCCTCGATGCCGTCGGGATCTTTGAAGTGGAAGACCGACACTTTGCCCACAACCTGCCCTTCGTATTCGGCAGCGAGGATGCGGCCGTAATCCATGAACTTTCCGTCCACATAGATCTTCTCGATGAGCATGCGGAGGGTGTCCCCTTCTCTGGCCTGCTCGAAGAAGTTGAAATCCCAGGCGTAGAGATTCATGAACAGGTTGGCCAACTTGCTGTCTCCGCCGCATCGCTGGAAGGAGCGGTAGAGGGAGCCTTGAATCGTGCATCCGAGGGAAGCCACTTTGACTTCTCTGGGGATGTCTCTTTTCGCTGCAGAGAGTTTGCCGTCTGTGTCTCGAGTGACCACAAAGACGTCTGTGGGGGACTGCCGGAATTCAAATTCCACGACGTTGCCCTGGCCGTCCATTTCGATCTTGAAGGTGTTTCCAGCCTTAGCCGAACGGAAGTCGAGGACGTCCTCCATGGCGTTGATCACGGGGAGCGCTTCTTCGGTTTCGACGCCCAACTTCTGGAGGGCAACGAGGACAGTTTCTCCTCGCTTGAGTTCCCCGGCCACGGTGGTCGCCGGTTTGGCGTCCTCAACGGGGATGGGAACTGCAGGGTCCTGGACCTGAGCCTCGGGAATGTCCACCCCGGGAGGGGGCTGGACGGTTTGCTCCATGGAAGGAGCAGAGATCGTGAGGTTGTCCTTGAGGAAGACCCAGTAGTTTACCAGGATGAGGGTCACGACGAAGAGCACGGTGCCCATCTTCGAGGCCCAACCGCTTCTGCGGCCCACGTTCTCTCGAACAAAAATCACTTTGTCTGAAGCCATTGCATCCTCCTGCTGTGCATCTCGCATCGAAACGGTGCCAGTTCGCACAGCACTACACGCGAGGAGCGACGCTAGCACTCGAGGTGCCACAAGTCAATGGTGAGTTCCGAGAAGCTTCCAGAAAGGGGGCTATTCGTCCGTGGCGTCGGGGGCCTCGGGGCTGTCGACAGGCTCCTTGCAGTAGACTCGGTCGGGGTATCTCTGGCAGCATTCTTTGCTCGTGGGGCGCCCCTCTTCGAGGTCCCACCGGCCGGCGGCGCATCTGCATCGGCCGCTCTTGACGATGGGCTCTTTGGACCGCAGTCGGATGTCACACTTGTCGACGGTCTGCTGATCCTTGGGAACAATGGCCCCGTAAATTCGGCACGTGCCGTCGAGGACCGCGAGGGTCCACTGCACCTTCTCCTCGGGCATCATCAAAACGCCGTATTCGCCGAACTGATTCTGGCCCTTCGGACACTGCAGATCCACCCAGAGATCGACGTCCTGGGGAGCGTTGTCCCCGACACCCAGCTCCGCATCGGATCGCGTGGTTCGGCAACCCATGAGTGCCACGGTGCATAATGCTGTGAGCACAAAAATGTGGGTTGCTTTCATCACTCGTTCTCCTCTTCGTTCTTGTCTTGAACCGAAGGCTCAAAGCCGATGGTGTTGTGCTCCTTGACCTGGCGCTTCACCGTGGACTCGACCTTCTGAGTCAGCCCCTCGGCGACTTCATCCACCTTGCGCTCGGTTTGAGCGATGCGAGTCTCCAAGTCCCCTTTGACCGTCTTGACGTCTTCTGAGACGGCCGTAATCTTCTTTCGTAGCTTGCGTTCCATGAACTTCATGTAGGCTTTCTCGGCCTTCTTGCCCAGCTCCTCAATAATGTAATCGGAGTCCTTCTTAATGCCCGCCACCGTGGTCGTGAACTCGTCTTGCTTCGTGGTCCACTCCACGCTGGCTTTGGCCAGCTTGTCGTCCAATTCGATGAGCCTTGCCTCGAGGGTCTTGAGGCGGTCCTTCGTGAGGGTGTCCAGGTCTGCCAACTCTTTGGTGAGGTTCGTCTTCAACTCCAGAACCTCTTCCCGAAGGGCCTTGAGCTCACGGTCTCGTTTGGGAAGCTCGGCCGTTCGCAACGCCTGGTCTTCTGCCTCCAGCGCCGTTAGCTGCTCGTTCACCGCTACCACAGCCTGGTTCAACTGCGTGGCGGCTTTCTCCTCCATGGCCTGAAGCGTCTTCTCCATGTCGGAAACTCGACTGGAGAACGTGTTGTACACAAATCCCAGTCCAGCTCCCAGAAAGACGACGAGAATCAGGAGTCCCACGAAGAGGGGGTATCCCGGCCCCTTCCTGGGGGGAACTGCCGAAGAAGAAAACTCTTCCGTCGGTGCGTTGTTCAAGGTGTCTTCAAGAATCAGATCATTGCCGTTCGGGGTTTCGTCTTGCATGCTCTTCCTCCAAGGAATTCGTTGAAGCCATTGTGGCACAGACCAGGGCATCCGGCAACATCGCAGAGTCGTGAAGAGCGTCCTGACGGCAACTGCTCACTTCAATTCGAGGGGTTCCATTCGACCCTGGCACAATCGAACGCCATGCTTACGACCCAGCCGACGCTTCCGTTCTGTTCCAACTTCGATGTGGGGTCCAATATTTCCGAGAGGGGTACGGATTGAGACATTGTGGGGAGTTGAACGTGGAGTGCTAGCGCTGTGTTCTCCCGGAGAAACCCTGTGGCGGTGCCGCCGGCAACACCTTCGGGAGCCGAGGGAGCTGTCACCGATCCGGCGATGGATACGTCGTACACAGGAACCGCCCACCCGAACAGCACAAGATCCAAGGAAGGGGCAGAGGCCGCAAAGCACGCCGACCCTTCTTCGCAGGCCACGGCATCCCAGGCTCCGTTGAGGGTCACTGCGGTGCCTGCAATAGAGCACTCCGTGCCCGATTCATCACAGGCCGCCTGCCCACCAGAAATGGACTGGTCGTCGCCATAGGGGGAGTAAGGATCAAAAACCAGAAGCATGGAGATGAGAGGGTCTACGCCGGCGTCGCAACCGGAGAGAAGGAGTTGCTGGACCACCGACGTGGCGGTTTCGCAATCCAGCCCGGCACCGAGGTCACAAAATCCCGGAGCCGCCAGATCCACACATCGGATGTGGCAGGCCCAGGAGTCGAGTTGGCACCCTCCGGGGGTCCCCGTGCAAACACCATCCAGGCAAGTGTCGTCTACCGTGCAAGGGTCTCCGTCGTCGCACTCTCCATCGGCTTCAAGGGCTACGCATCCAGCCAGTGGGTCACAGGAGTCGCTGGTGCAGGGATTCCCATCGTCACAGGCAATGCCTTCTCCAACGCAAACCCCTTCGACACATGTGTCCGCTTCGGTGCAGGCGTCGTCGTCATCGCAGAGAATCTCAGACAGCGGGGAATGGGCACACTCTCCAGACTCGCAGGTGTCCTCGGTGCAGGGGTCCAGGTCGTCGCAGTCGATTTCCGTCTCGGACTGACACTCCCCCTCGCTGCACGAACCGGCCAGGATGCATCCCCCGTTGCAAAAGGCGCCGTCCTGGGCCGCTACCTGAGTACAAAGCAGCTCGCTGCTGCAACGGCCAAGGAGGCAGCTCGTTACGTCGGTGAGGAAGAGACAGTCGTCATCTACCAAGCATTGCATGGTCTCCGGCCACTGAGGACCACTATCCAGCGTCTCGGGAATGGACAAGTCCTTGCTGTCTGGAGTGATGATGTCTTCTGGGGTGATCTCAGTCCAGTCGGACACATCGTCGAGGTCGGCTTTCGCATCTTCCACCGCCACCGAGCCGGTATTGGAGCAAGAGGCGACGAGAAGCCCGACGAGCAAGACAAACCAAACCGTTGAAATGCGACAATGCATGGCAGGATCCTCGAGGCAATTTCTTGATGGGCGGAGAAAGAGGGATTCGAACCCCCGGATCCCGTCGGGATCACTTGATTTCGAATCAAGCGCCTTCGACCACTCGGCCATTTCTCCATACTCTCAATCGGACACAGCGTATATCGAATTGTCGCCGACTTGTCTAGCGAAAAGAGAACGACCCCGGGGTCCCGAGGACCTGTGCGCCCGATGCACCTGTATCGATTCGTATCAGTTCGCTCAGAAAATTGTAAACATCCCTTGCCCGCGGCTGGTTAGATGATAGATTGTAGCTCCTGAAACAGAAACACGGAGTATCGTCCATGCTTACTGAATATCTCGTGAAAGGGGCCCTCCTGGGAGCCGAATGGGTGCTCTATCTGCTGGTCACCCTGTCGGTCATTTCCGTGGCCATGATGATCGACCGAATCGTCCTCTACTTCAAGATCCGTAGGCGCCTGGATGCCTTGGAAGACTTCTCGTTGAAGGGAGACGACGGTTTCCCGGAAGGGTGCGAAGAGTGCACCGAAGGGGTCTTGCTGAAGATGGTCGATGAACTCGCAGAGCAAACCTCCAACGGTCACGACACCGATCTCGTCGGCGCACAGATGGACAACATCATCAGCCGATATCGCAGGCGCCTGGAGCGCTTCCTCCCCTTCCTGGGAACCCTGGGAAACAACGCCCCCTTCATTGGCCTGTTCGGCACCGTCATTGGAGTCATCCAGGCGTTCTTCCAGTTGGGTGAGAACCTGGAAGGGGGTGCGAGCGCGGTCATGGGAGGCATCTCAGAGGCGCTCGTCGCCACCGCTGCCGGGTTGGCCGTGGCCATCCCCGCAGTCATCGCCTACAACTTCTTCAGTGGAATCGTTGACACCCTCATCGAGCGCTTCACCCTCGTCGCATGGACTCGGCTCAAGTTGCGGAGGCAGTAATGTCCAAGACTCTCGGAGGAAAAGGGGGCAAGCGCATGATCACTGAGATCAACGTGACCCCCTTTGTGGACGTCGTCCTGGTTCTTCTGATTATCTTCATGGTGACGGCTACCTACATCACTCGAGGCAGTGTGGATATGCGCCTCCCCAAGGCGTCAAGCGCCGGGGAGATGTCGAAGTCCCCCATGGTCATCGGGGTGGATCAGGAAGGAAAATACCTGGTGGAGGGGAATGCTGCCTCAGAAGAAGAAGTGGTCGCTTACATTAAAAGGAATGTCTCTGCTGATCCCACGGTGGAAGCGGTGATTACGGGAGATACGAGGGTGCAGTACGGAAGAGTGATGACCCTCATCAACCTGGCCATGAAGAACGGAGTGCAGAATTTCGCAGCGGCAGTGGAGAAGAACGAGGGGATGCAGTGAAAGACCGGTTCTTCCTCATTGCATTGGGGGTCTCTCTGCTCCTGCACGTGTTGGGCACAGGGATTCTCTCCAATTTGGAGGCGAAGAAGAAGCCGGAGACCAAGAAGGTCAAGCTCAGAATGGTGAAGAAGCCGGAGGAGACCAAACCGGAGCCGAAGAAGGTGGAGCCGAAGTCGAAACCCAAATCGGAAAAGAAATCGGAGCCCAAGCCGGAACTGGAGACCAAACCGGAACCAAAGAAGGTAGAACCGAAACCGAAACCGGAGCCGAAGCCGAAGCCGGAACCAAAGAAGGTTGAGCCAAAGCCGGAACCAAAGAAGGTAGAGCCGAAACCGGAGCCTCCCAAGGTGGAGACGAAACCGGAACCGAAGCCCAAGCCCAAGCCCAAGCCAAAAAAGAAGAAGAAGAAAGGGAAGAAGGTCAAGAAGCGTTTCCCAAAACCTCCGGCGGAAAAGAAGCAGGAGTTGAAGAAGCCCGAGGCCGGAGAGAAGCTGAAGAAAGGGGCGGCTATTGATACCGATTTCACGATGTCGGGGGGCGTTGGGGGCAAGGATGGCGTGAATGTCGTGCCCGGGGACGGAATGAACGTCTACGACGAAGAATACGATGACCCGGACGCCGTGTATGCGGATGACCCCAGGGCCGGGGACCCCGACGGTGATCCCGACGGAGATCCCGAAGGGGAGACGGGAGTGGGCACCAAAGACGGTTCCAAAGATGGCACTGGAAGTGACCCGAATGGGACCGGCAAGGACCCCAAGGGGACCGGGAACGAGAAGGCTCCCGAGGTCGCAAAGAAGCCCAAACCCAAAACAGAAGCGACTCACACCATCGATCGTGAAGCCCGCGTGTCGAAGCCGGTGAAGGCGGAGTATCCCCAGGAAGTGATCCCTCTGGGCATTCAGGGACGTGTGTATCTTGAACTCATCATCGACGAATCGGGGAAGGTGGTCTCCGTTGAGTTGACCCGAGGTCTGCATCCGAAACTGGACGAAGCTGCCAAAAAGGCAGCGTGGAAGTTGCAGTTCACCCCGGCCATCAAGAATGGGAAGCCGGTAAAGCAGACCCTTACCTACAAATTCGCCTTTGTTTTGGAGTAGACCATGACTGGAAGGGGCAACCTGTCGACCCTCCTATTGACGTTCTTCCTGTTTTCTGCGGGGACGGTGTGGGCTCAGGAAGGTCCGGATTCCGCCACAGCAAAGAAGGACGAATCCGCCCCGGAGCCAAAGCTCGAACCACCGGTCTTGACGAAATTTGTGGACGCTGAGTATCCCTCCGATGCCCTGGGAAAGGGAATTTCGGCCCGGGTCGTCATGAAGGTTGAGATTGACGCCGAGGGGAAGGTGGCGACGGTTGAAATCCTGCAGCCCGTCGGCATGGGATTTGACGAGGCAGCAGCGGCCGCTGTGAGACAGTTTGAGTTCAAACCAGCCACCCTGGATGGTGAACCCATTCCGGTGCGGATTGAATACGTCTACAACTTCAAGCTGGAGAAGAAGGCAGTCAAGAAGGAGCCGGGACAGGTGCTTGAAGGGGTCATCAAGGAGAAGGGGGTAGGGCTCCCGGTTATCGGAGCGGAAGTTGTCTTGGAGAACACTCCATTCAGGACGGCCACAGACGGCAAAGGGCTGTTCCAACTGCGACAGGTTCCCCCGGGAAAATACACCATCATCGTCACCAGTTCGGATTACAAACGATTGGACACTGAGGTGGAGATGGTGGAGGGGAAGACGTTGGAACTGAGTCTCCTCCTCGAGCCCACCTTTGTGGACCCCTACGAGACGGTGGTGGTGGGCAAGAAGCACGAAGCCGTGGTGGCGAAGTACTCCCTGGAGCAGCGAACTCTGGAAACGGTGCCGGGGACTTTCGGAGACCCGGTGCGA
>CALFHQ010000398.1 GCA_937876385.1 uncultured Pseudomonadota bacterium | reverse complement strand
GCCGACGCACTGCACATTCTCTCCGCAGCACGGGGAGACAACAGAGCTTTCGGGGGTTTGATAGGCGGGTCTAAAGTCCACGGTCCTGGAGAAGATGTCCAGCCGCCTTCCCTCAGACTCGTCGGTGTTCTTGATGACGACAACTCCCCAGCATCCTTCCACCGGGATCTCTGTCATGACGTATTCGATGGGAAAGGCATTTCCCCCGGTTTGATCCGCGGCGGAATATATGTCCGGGTAAGTACTTTGGAGAGCCTCCCAGGCGTTGGCGTCGAAGTCGTAGTGTACCATGAGCAGGTCGTAGTCCTGGCCCGAGCCTGGTGCTTCGAGATCGGCCCCCCAATCCGCCCAAACGAGACCCACGAGGATGGGGAATCCGACCGGTAGGTTGTAACAACCCAATTCTGCCCCCAGCACCAGGACGTTGCTCCCGCTGTCCAGGAATTGGTGGTATTCAGGGGTTGAAGAGGGGGTGAAGGGGGCCGAATAGTGTTGTTTCGCATAGTTGCCAGCGGAGGCGAACATGGGAACCCCAGCGTCCGTCGCGTCGCTGCCAGTCTGAGCCAGAGAGCCCCGCCCGTCCAATGGTTCCTCCAACTCGTTACCGAGGCTCGTGGTGATGACGTCCACACCCTGAGCCAACAGGAAATCGATCCCGGACTCAAAGTCCAGTTTCGTGCCGATGTTGACCAGGTATAGAGCTGCCCCGGGTGCCATGTCGTGGACAACCTCAGCGACCCCGGTTCCATGCTTCTCTCCACCGCCAGTGAGGTCGTTTCCAGGGTAAAAACTCTCAGTCTGCACCGTGTCGGGAAGTTCGGTGCCCAGGAAACTCTCGTAGCCATCGAATCCGATGTCGATGATCCCGATGGTCAGGCCGGCCCCATCAAGCCCCAGGGCTTGCAGATCATCGGCTCCTGTGATGGCGACCCCTTCCGACGTGACCAAGGTGGCCACCTTCAACGCTTCTTTGATCCCCTTGATGGAGGGAGAAGTGGCGAGCTCTTCGAGATCTTGTCGAGAGGCCCAGAGCTGGAAACGGTCTCCTCGGACTCGGTCCAGGGGAAGTCGATGCCCGTCGAGCAGCAGATGGTCTTGTCCTTCGCTGACAGTCATAGATTGCGAAAGGAGGGCTTCTACCAAAATGCGCCCGTCCCGTTCCCACAACCCTCTGCGACGGGCAACCACCGAGACGTCGGAGGGGGACAGTCCCACGGTTTCAGCGACAAAGGTGTTAAGTTTCGCAGACAGCTTGCTCCCTTTGGGAACCGGCAGGCGAGTGAAGTCCAATTTGACAGGGCCAATGGTGGAGGCAGATGGCGGAAGGGCCATGAGGGGACGTTCTGCAAGATTGAACGTCTCGCCGGGGGTCCCCCGACGAGCGAGTGCCTGTGAGGTCCACCCAACCCGGAGCGCAGACTCAGCGGTTTCTTCGATTGAGGTCGTTTCTGCGTTGTTGCAGGATGCTGCCATGGCAAAGAGTCCCAGCAGGACAAGTGCGGACCATCGATTTTCCATTTCTCTTCCCTCTAGCGGCAATCAGCTTTGAACTTGAAGAAGAAGGGTAGCAAGAGGGTAGCAAGAATTGGAGGGGAAGCGAAAGAAAAACGGTCCGTCTCGTTGCGTTGGCCCAGCCGTCAGTTCTGACAAGGGGGAGTGGCGCCGCAGTTGGGACCCGAGAGATCCCACGTAGCTCCACCCTCCAGCGTCCCCCCGTAGTATGTGCTGGTGCTGTTGGAGACCGCTGTCCCGGATCCTTCCTCCATGTTGTACTCGGCGAGCAGTCCGGGAGGAGCTCCGGTACCGATGTTCGTGCACAGGGAAGCCAGCAAAGTCGAGTCCGCAGGAATCTCGCGCCAGAAGCGAACTCGATCGACTTTCCCCTCGAGATACTGGTGCATGTAGAAGCCATCAATGACCTGGCCTACGTAGCAAGGCGACGAATCGAGATTGTTGGGCGGGAGGCCGTAAAGGACCTGCTGCTCCAACTCTCCATCGCTGAGCATTCCCACGAAGTACGTGCTGGTGCTTTGATCCCATCCAGCGAAGACGTACGTCCACTGATTGAGCGGAACGGTGAGCGAGGAGTATGCGCTCCCATAGGACACATCCAATCCCAGTTGTCCGTTCGAGTTGGTTCGGAATCGGAAGGTTCTGCCAGATTCATAGGTATTGGTCCCGATGTTCACCAGCCCCCCCTCTTTCGACTCAAGGTAAACCCACAAGTCCACGAACTTTGTGATGGACCCCTGGATTTCCCACGTGAAGCCGTTGGACACGTCCAAATAGTCGTTGATGCCGTCGAATTGAAGCGAATGGCAAGGATCCGCCGTGCAGGAACCCATGACGCACGTCAATTCCGAACCACATGCTTCGGAGAAAGTTGCCGACGACCCGATGTCGTTGCAAACATAGACGTCGTTTTCAAGGCAGAAATATGCGTCTGGCTCACACAGAGCGTTCCGGCAGTTCAAGGTGCCCCCTTCAGTGGACCATGATGCGCCGTCCAGCACCCCGTCGTTGCCGTAGCCTGACTGGTCTGCGGCGGCAGTCCCGGAACCCTCGCTGAGAGGCCACCATCCCACCAATCCGCTGTCGGGGAAGGTCGAAAAATGGCCATCCAGCAGTGAGTGCAACTCCGCTTCATCTAGAGCCCGAGACCAGATTCCGACCTGGCTCATGGCACCGTCGTAGGCCAATGTGTCGCCGCTCCACCAGTAGCCGAATCGCAGTTGGCCCCCCGAACAGTCGTCGATCTCCCCTGCCGGTGCTGTCCCTGTCCCGTCCAGGACTCCGTTCACATACACCCGCATGCTTGTCCCGTCCCAGGTTGCTGCTACGTGATACCAGTCCCCCTCGGTGAGCGTCGTGTTCCCCGAGAGGAAGTTCCAACCCACCCCGGCACTGCATCCACTGTTTCTCTTGATTCCCAGTCGAACCCGGCTGTTCTTCAACCCCAGGCTGTACTGTTCGTGAGTGCCATCGCCGATGTCCGCTTTGGCGATGAGGGTCTCGGCGTATCCCAAAGAGGTGGGCTTTATCCAGGCAGCCAACGTGAGGTGTCCAGGTCTGAGCACTGCGTCGTCGGCGACAACCACTCGGTCGTTGATGCCGTCGAAAATCGTCGATCCACATGGGTCCGACAGGCAGACTCCGCTCTCACAGAACGAAGAGCCACAGTCGCTCAACTCGCTCATTCCAGAGCCAATATTGTTGCAGACCATGACCTTGTTGTTGAGGCACGACTTGGCGTAGGGGGTGCAGATCTGGTCGGCGCAGCCAGCAGATGATCCCTGCGCCAGGCAGTACTGGTCGGTGTCGCACGAGTCAATCAGCGTAGACGACATTCCGTCACTCGCACACTGCCTGACCGTGGTTCCGTCACAGAAGCTCGCCTCCGGGTCGCAGATAGAAGCCACGCAGATAGCGTCCTGACACCCTTTGGACTCGTCGGCGCAGTCGGCAACCTCGGTAAGCAGCGAACCCTTGGCATTGCACAGCATGATCCTCGTGCCCAGGCAACTGAGCTGATCCGGCCAGCACACCTGGTCCAGGCATTCAGCCGTTGTGCCGTCCTCCTGGCAATACTGCGTTTCGCCGCAGGTGTCGGCCACGAAATAGCTCAGGCCATCGGCGCTGCACTGCTCGACGTTTCCGTTCAAACACTGCTGCTCTCCTGCGTTGCAAACAAGGTCCACACAGCTTCCCGTGAGGCATCCCTGCCCCGAATCGGCGCAATTCACAATCTCGGCAACCAGCGACCCGTTTGCGTTGCATTCCATCAAGTGGGCGCCGACGCAGTAGATGGCGTTGGGGGTACACACTTGGTCGGCGCAGCTCGCCGTTGTCCCGACTTCCTTGCAGTACTTGTCCCCGGCACATTCTTCCAGGACCGTAGCAGCGGTGCCAGAAGCGTTGCATTGATGGAGGGTTTCGCCGATGCAGAAGGTGGAGTTGGCGACGCACACAATGTTTTCGCAGGTGCCGGCCGCGCAGGTCTGTCCTGTCGCTGAGCAGTTCTGCAACTCTGTGACGCCCGAACCGACTGTGTTGCACAGCATGATGCGCGTGCCGGCGCAGAATTGTGCGTTTGGCGTGCAGACCATGTCCAGGCATTCAGCCGCCGTGCCGTCCTCCTCGCAATACTGCGTTTCGCCGCAGGTGTCGGCCACGAAGTAGCTCAGGCCGTCGGCGCTGCACTGCTCGACATGGCCGTTCAAACACCGCTGCTCTCCGGCGTTGCACACAAGGTTCACACAGCCTCCGGTGAGGCATCCCTGCCCCGAATCGGCGCAGTTCACTGTCTCAGTCACCAGCGACCCGTTTGCGTTGCATTCCATGAGGTGGGTGCCGACGCAGTAGATGGCGTTGGGGGTACACACTTGGTCGGCGCAACTCGCCGTCGTCCCGACTTCCTTGCAGTATTGATCCCCGGCACACTCCTCAACGACCGTGTTGGCGGTTCCAGAAGCGTTGCATTGATGGCGGGTTTCGCCGATGCAGAAGGTGGAGTTGGCGACGCACACGACGTCCTCGCAGGCCCCGGCTACGCAAGTCTGGCCTGTGGTAGCGCAATCCACCGTCTCGGATAGCTGGGAACCGTTCTCGTTGCATTGCATGAGGTGGGTTCCAGCACAGTACTGAGCGTTTGGTGTACAGATCTGGTCGTGACAGGCAGCGGTCGTGCCCTCTTCCTCACAGTACTGCCCCGTGGTACAGGCCTGCTGCAACGAGGCTGATGTTCCTGCCCCGTTGCAGGCCATTACCTTGTTGTCCTGGCAGTAGGTGCTGCCAGCCTCACAAACCACGGGGACACACTCTCCCGCAACGCAAGTGGCGCCGCTGTCGGCACACGCTTCCTGCAGGGTCTTTTGCGAACCCTGAGCATTGCACAGCCAAACGCTGGTTCCCACGCAGAATTGTGCACCCGGTACGCACACTTGCGGCATGCACGCAGCGCTGCCCGATGTCTCGGCACAGTACTCGTCTGGGGGACAATTCTGGTCCACGGAAGCGGACGTTCCGATGCCGTTACAAGCCATGACGACATTCCCATCGCAGAAAGTGGTTCCAGCCTCGCAAACGAGGGCAAGGCATTCGCCGTCCACGCACATGTTCCCATCTTCGGCGCAGTTCGTGATGGTCACCTTCTGGGAACCCAGGTCGTTGCACTGCTTGACGAGGGAACCGTCGCAGTCGAAGGAGCCGGGAACGCAGATTTGGTCGTGGC
>CALFHQ010000397.1 GCA_937876385.1 uncultured Pseudomonadota bacterium | reverse complement strand
CCAACTGAAACCGGCGGGTCATCATTACCATGTCCACCAGATCCTTGACCCGTGAGTTGGGGCGGGGACGGTCCGGCATGGTGTAGGCGTGCAGTTTCTCGGCGAACTGCTGTTCTTTCGAGATGCATACAAACGTTGGTGCGGGGATGCCGGCAAACCCAAGCCAGTCCGGGGCGGTTACGGTTTCCGTGGGTTTCACGAGCGGGTCGCCGATGCCGATGTCTACGTGGAACTTGACGAAGGTGCGACCATCCATCTGGGCGACGACCGGGTACCGGGAACCACCGTAGGGAGCAGCCTCGATGTCCATTGTTGGTTGTCCGATGAGGAACACGAAGAAATCACCAGGGTCAGAGCGAGTTCGTTGACGGAGTTCTTCAAGCAGTCTCTCGTTTGTGGGTGATTCGGGTAGGGGTAGAGAGCCTGGATGGGAAAGCGTCAGGTCGATGTCCCGCGTTGCTCTTGCCTCGTCGAAGCGGAGTTCAAGGGCATATCCTCCCTTGAGCGCCCATTCGTCCGTCGATGCCTTGAACAGCCGTGCGAGCAACCGGTCAAACGCAACCTGCCTCCGCATACGCTGGAACTCCGTCTTCTCCAGGTCAGCCAACCGTTTCAGACGAGTTTCCAGTGCTTGCCGAAATGCTCTCGCCGATTCGTACTTCCGCAGAGCACTCATGCGTCCATGCCTTCTAGCAACAGGTCAAGGGCCGGATGTTCTTCCCGGGCACTGGATATTCCTTGGAGCGTCACCAGGCCACTTTGGATGAACTCGTCGGCCGCTTGTTCTAGAATATCACGGGAGAGCGTTCCTGCAGTGACGACGTCGAGTAGAGTGCGAATTGGGGTTGTCACTCCCATTCCGAACATATGGCCAATGTCCTCCTCTGGAACGCTCCTGGAATGGAGAACGAGTATCCTGGGAATGGGCGCACTCCGCCGGAAGCCCTTCGGGACAGTCATATGGATCTTCGATGGGTTCACGTCGCTGACCTCGTAAAGCGACAGTGCCGTTTCGTGGGAGTAGACGCCCTGTGGCTCTCCCTTTCGGTTACAGGACCAAAGGTACCATTTCATGAGGTCCGGGTGGTCGGCGAGCGGGTAGCCGGCGAAACGGTAAATGCCGCGATGCTCTCGAACCCAATTCCCCGCCTGCACCTGATAAGACTGGCCGTTGGTGTCGTACCCGACTTCCCGAGCCTGCTTCGCCGTAAAGAAGCCATCCTGCAGAGAAGCAATCTCCCAGAGTCGGCGTGACTTGTCCGTGTTGTTGGCCATCGCCCGGTCCTCCCACCGTCAAACACCATTCTGGACCTTCGATAGCAGCGAAGCAAGCGCAAACACTCAAATTATTTGAGCATCTGTGCGCAAATTCTTAAGAATTTCTGCTCCGGCAAACGCTTTCTCCATCCAACTTGGCTCACAAACTTCTCTCGAAGTCTGTGAGCTTCGTCGTGATGCACACCCGTCCTCGAAGGCAAAGCACCCTCGTTGGCGAAGTTGGATGCCACGCCTTGTCAAGTGTCCGGGTCAGACCCTGTGCGCCTGGGGTTCCGGTCGGCTGATGGGGAAAAGAGAGGACTATCCTCGGGTTGAAACGGAGAATACGGGGACGAGCTTCTCGAAGCCTTTCAGCGCCATGGGCTCTACCGCTCGGCAAGGGATCATGTCGTTCAAGGCGTTAAAGACCGTCTGGGAAACAAGAATCTCCCCAGGCTTGGCCTTGGAGCACAGGCGAGCACTTCGGTTCACGTTGGAACCGATTACCGTGTAGTTCATGGTTCGACTGGACCCCATGAGCCCCGCCACAACCGGGCCGGAGTCGATGCCGATGCCGATCTGGATGTGCTCTCCGATGATCCCTTCGGCTTCCACGTTGAATTCCCGCATGGCAGCCTGCATTCTGACCGCGGCTCGGACTGCATTTTCGATGTCTTTGCCGGTAGACAGCGGCGCCCCCCACAACCCCATGAGGGCGTCCCCGATGAACTTGTCCAGGGTGCCGTCATAGTCAAACACGACCTCGGCCATGCGCTCGAAGTAGCGGTTGAGGAGTTCAACGATGGTTCCCGCCGGATGCCTCTCCGCCAGCGCAGTGAACTGACGGATATCGGAGAAGAGAATCGTGACATGGCGCTCTTCTCCCCCTTTCTCGAAGTCCAATTCGCCGTTCAAAACTCGAGCCACAAGGTTCGGGCTCAAGAAACGCTGGAACTTCTCTCGGGTCGCTGCATCGGTCTTCACCTTGTCGGCGAAATAGGCGTTCTCTACGGTCAACGCTGCCTGCGAAGCAAACCCCTGAATGACGTTCAGATCCCGCTCGGTGAAGGCGCCGATTTTCCGCAACGAGTCCACGTGGAGCATCCCGATGACCCGTGCGTCGTGCCCCATCATGGGCACCGCCATGGCGGATCGGATCCCCTGCATCATGATGCTGTGAGAGCCATCGAAGCGGTCGTCCACCGCGGCGTCGTTGGTGAGCATCCCTTTCTTGTCTTGAACCACGCGGTTCACGATGGCTCGGCTCACCGCAATCTTCTTGCTGGTATCCACCCCTGGGCGAAACAGCGACTTGGCAGGATAGAGGTCTCCGGATTCCGGGTCTCGCAGAAGGATCATCGCTCGGTCCAACGACGGGAGGAAGGAGAGGATCATCTCCAACACCTTGCCCAGGAGAACCTTGAGTTCCCACTCGCCGGCGATGGCTCGGTGAAGCTGATAGGCGAATCGCAGTTTCTCATAGTCTCGACGGAGGTCGTCGGGGTTCTTGATTTGGGCAGATGGGAAAAATTCGAGGGCATCCTCGGCGTCCATGACGGTCTGAATAACAGGTGCCGCCCCCATCTCGGTCATGTCCACTTCGTCTTCAACATGGGAGGGGTCTTTGTCGTCCACAAAGGTGATTCGGGTGGCCCCCACCATCAGGCGGTCCCCAGGGGTCAAGACGAGCTCGCCTTCAATTTTCTTGTTGTTTACGAAGGTGCCGTTGCGACTTCCGGCGTCAAGGATCACCCATCCATCACCGGACTTGCGAATGATACAATGCTGCTTGGAGACCAACCGGTCCATGATCTGAACATCTTGCCCCGGATGGCGCCCCAAGCTGTGCTCGCCTGCCAGGTCGATCTTCTTGCTTCCCCGGTTCGGGGAATCTACCAGGATATGTGCCATGGTTCTATCCTAGACCTATTTGATAAAGTACTCATAGACAAAGAAAAACGCTGCCCCACCCGCCCCGGCAGCGAGCAGCAAGATGACCCAGGCCACCCAGGCGCTTGACTGCTTCTTCTGCACGTTTGGGGTGTAGCTGGCCGCAATTTCCTCCCCTCGCTTCTTCTTCTTCTTTTCTTCTGCCTTCTTCTGGCGAGTTCCCTCTCGGGCCTTCTTCTTGTCCTTTCGAGACGGTTTGGCCTCGGCAGGCTTCTGGGGAACGGTTTGGGGAGTGCCGGAAGTGCCAACCCCGGAGGTGCTGGAGTCTAACTTCGTGTCCACCAACGGGTCGCCGTCGAAATCGACCCCCTCGAAGTCTTTCCAGAAATCTTCAAAGGGTGTTCGACGTTGCCGGAAGGACTCCACGTCCAGCGGTTTGCCCCCCTCTGTGGGGTTTACACCGGGAAGCTTGCCGATGCTCGACAGGTTGATAATCTCTTCGTGGATAATCTCCATCACCCGCTTCGGGTAGGAGGAGCCCTCCCCCTCTTCAAAGAGGAATCGCATCATCTGTGCGATGTCAAAGGTGGTCACCTTGAGGTTCTTCTCGAAGAGATAGCCAGCCAGGGAATCTCCCAGGTCACGGGCCGACTGGTAGCGGGCCTTGCGGTCACGAGACAGGGTTCGCAACACGATTTCGTCCAGTTCGGGTCCCACTTCGGGATTGAATATCGATGGGGGAGGCACATCGCATTTTCGCACCAACTCCACGGTTTCCAGGTCGTTTTTCCCCATGAAGAGACGGCGACCGGTGAGCAATTCGTGGAGCACCACCCCCAAACTGAAGATGTCTGCCCGGGCGTCTACGCTGTGCCCTTCGCACGCTTCGGGGGAGAGGTAGCTGAATTTTCCTTTCACAACCCCGGGATCGGTGGTGTCCAGGTGACTTACGGCTTTGGCCAGCCCGAAGTCGGTAATCTTCACTTCCCCTTGATGGGAAATCATGATGTTCGGCGGGCTCACGTCGCGGTGAACAATGGACAGGGGCAGTCCATTTTCATCCTTCACAGCGTGGGCATGAGCCAGCGCCTTGCATACTTCGATGATGACGCTCACGGTAATTGAAATCGGGATCTTGTATCCCTTCTCGGCGGCCACCTGCATGATCTTCCGGAGGTTTCCCCCATCCACGAAGTCCATCACCAGGAAATAGGTTCCCTGAGCGCGCCCCACGTCGAAGACCTGGGTGATGTTCGCATGGCTCAGACGCATGCTCAGGCGAGCCTCGTCAATGAACATCTTGATAAACTTCTTGTTGCTGGCGAGATGGGGACGGACTCGTTTGATGGCAACGAGTTTCTGGATGCCGTCCAAGCTAACGGCGAATCCTTTGAAAATCTCCGCCATCCCGCCTGCATCGACCTTTTCGGTGACTCTGTACCGCTGTTTTACTGCCATCCGCGCCCCCTGTGACGGGTACTTATTATAGAGGGGGTGTCCAAGGTTACAACAAAAATCGGGGGAGAGCACGGGGCCGGCCGAAGGTTGACGGGGGGCGTCCACGACCTGGGCAAGTAGTTGCCAACCTCGGTGGGACGGTTAGAATGGGGGGACTGTTTGATTTCCCATCGAGGAGTTGCATTGATTCTCTCTCACCGCTTCCAAACGGCTCTGCTTGGCGTCGTTATTCTCCTGGCCCTTCCGGCCTGCCCTCTGGCACAAGACCAGATAAGCAGGGAGGACGCAGCAGCCATCCTGTTCAGCAATCACTTCGCCTTCACCGACAGCGGCGAACCGGTCCTCTCGGTGTCCATCATGGATGACCAGGACACCATCGCATTCAGCTCCAAGAAGGGATTCATCTTCCAACCTTCCGGCCCCTCGGGACCCACCATCACGGTGAAAGAAGGGGGCACTTGGACTGCACGGCTCAAAGAGGGGAAACCGGCTGTTCTGGCCTACCGAGTGGTGCTGGACAAGGTACCAACCCGAGAGTTCGAAGCTCGCCGGAACTCGGTGAAGACCTGGAAGGAACGAAAGGTCGAGACCACTTCCATGGAGCTGGGAACGGTTTTCAGCTTTGAAGGAACGGTGTTCGACAGCCGCGTCACGCTGGTGTGCGCCAAGGAGCTGTTCAAGGACAGGAAAGAGGCTCGTAAATACGCAAAATCACTAAGCAAACAGTACAACTGCGAGGCCACCATCGAGCCCATTCTGGACACACGCCCGTCGGGAACCATCGAGGTCAGCGACGCCAAAGGAACCTTCCTCTTCAAGGCTGCCAACGCCCTCTGGTTTCAGCCCCTGGACAACGACTTGACCATCGAAGACGTGGAATACGGACGAGGGTACAACTGGCACGGACGGCAGACCCGACGTTACGCAGGGCAGTTCTACCTGGCTGTGGGTCAAACGGGAAAGCTGGCAGTGGTCAATGTCCTCCCCTCGGAGAAGCTCCTCAAGGGGCTGGTCCCCGCAGAAATCTACGCTTCCTCCCCCAAAGAAGCCCTCAAGGCCCAGGCCATCGCTGCCCGAAACGAGCTTTTCTCCAAAATCGGGCACAGACACCTGGCCGACCCGTACCTCTTGTGCTCACAGCAACATTGCCAAGTGTACAAAGGGCTCAGCGCCGAGCGCAGTGCCTCCTCCAAAGCGGTGGATGACACCCGGGGGATGCTCCTCTTCAACGGCACGGGGCGCCTGGCCGATTGCCGCTACCATTCCACCTGCGGAGGGCACACCGAAGATGCCCACGAAGCCTGGCCGGGGGTGGACTCACCGGAACTCAAGGGGCGCCACACATCGGTGAAGAGCCAGGCAGACCCCTTTGGGCGAGTTCCCGACGAAAGCATCGACCGGTTCATCACCAGCCCCCCTGTAAGCTACTGCTCCAAGTCCTCCAAATCGGGAAACACCTTTCGCTGGACAAAGACCGTTGACGCCGCCAAACTCAACGCCCTGGTCAAGGAACGCTTCGGCCTCAAGCGGGTCGAAGCCATCGATGTCCTCCATCGGGGAGTCTCTGGTCGAGCCAACCATATTCGATTGTCCGGAGGGGGAAAGACCATTGAAGTAAAAGGTGAACTTGTAGTACGCAAGCTGTTCTTTGGACTACGAAGCAGCATGTTTATTGTGGAGCCGGTGAAGTCCTCAGACGGGACCGTCTCGCAGTGGCGCTTCGAGGGGGGCGGTTTTGGACACGGTGTCGGAATGTGCCAGTTGGGAGCGGCGGAGATGGCGCGTTCCGGGAAGACATTCAAAGAGATCCTGCAGTACTATTACCGTCAAGTTCGGGTGCAGAGAATCTACTGAGAGGCTTCTGGAAAGGGGCAAGAGAACGGACAAGCCATGAAGATGATCAGTCGAAACAAGCGAGCCCTTCGAGATTACTCCATCGAGGAGCGCTTTGAAGCCGGGGTGATGCTCGTAGGCAGTGAAGTCAAGTCTCTGCGACAGGGGAAGTGCAGCCTCACCGACGCCTTCGTCGAGGAGGTCGAGGGGGAGCTGTTCCTGGTTGGAGCCAACATCCCCCATTACGTTTACGCCAACATCCTCAATCACGACCCTGCGCGAACCCGAAAGCTCCTCTTGAACGCCCGGGAAATAGAGCGCATTCACAAGCGGGTGAGAGAGCGGGGGTACACGGCAGTAGCCCTCTCCATCTACTTCAACGACGACAACCGCGTGAAGGTGGAGATTGCTCTGGCCAAGGGAAAGCGCCAGTACGACAAGCGCCATGATATCCGAACCCGGGAAGAGAACCGGGCCATGAGCCGAATCATCAAGCAGCGCAACGAAGGCTGACGGCGGGGAGGGACCGGACCCATGGGCCACACCGGCAAGCGAACGTTCCGCACCCTCCAGAAGGCCCTGGTGCAACGGCAACGCCGACGCATGTTGCGGTCCATCCGGCAAACCGCCGAGCTGGTGAGCTACCAAAGACGCTATGACCAGGAGACAAGCTCCTTCGCCGTTCCCTCCTTCCCCGGAGAGTTGGCAGAGCACATGGCGGGGTCCGACGTCATCTACGTCGGTGATTTTCACACGCTGCTCCAGTCCCAGAAGCTCTTTGTCCGCCTCGTGAAGCTGGCTCGACACCGGGTAGATCCCACCCGTCCCCTGCTTTTGGCGCTGGAGCTGTTCCGGGCCAAAGACCAACTGCACGTTGACGCATATCTGGCCGGCCACACCGACTTCGATGAGCTGCTGGAAGCGGTGGACTATCCGCACACCTGGGGTTTTCCCCCGGATGGGTACCGACTCATCCTCGAATACGCTCGGGCCAGCGGAATATCTGTCATCGGAATCAACTCCAACCCCAGGGTTCCCAAGAACCGCCTCCTGAAGCGGGACCAATTCGCTGCTCGCAAGCTCGTCCAACGCCTCCGCCAATGGCCCATGCCTCGAATCATGGTGCTCATCGGGGACCTCCACGTGGCCTTGGAGCACCTGCCGGCAGCGGTGGAAGAGGAAGGCGCCAAATCGAACCTCGCTTGTCGCCAGTTGCGGATTCACACCAACCCCGACGCCATCTTCTGGCAACTGAGCAGCCTGGGTCTCGACTACATGGTGAACATCACGAAGTTGGAATCGGGCGCCTTTGCCGTAACCAACGCCACCCCCCTGGCCAAGTACGAGTCCTACCTGCGCTACCTGGAAGGGGTGCTGGACGACGAGGAAACCCTGGACGGCGGCTTGTCATCCGGTTCCCTCCTCTTTGAAGAGCATCTCCTGGACTTCGCCCAGCACATAGGCGAATTCCTGTCAATCCCCTTCGAACGCCAGGAAGACTTCGAGGTAGTGGTGTCTGCCGACGAAATGTCGGGAGACCGGGAAGCCGTCAAGCAAGCCCACGACTGGGAAGAGTTGGAAGTTCTCGCCACCGCAACGGCCCTGCAGATTCCGGTCTTCATGCCTCACGGGTGGTTGCTCATCCATCGCCTGGACCTCAACGAAGCAGCAGATTGCGCCGCCCGAATTCTCCTGCGCCAATACCAGTGGGTGGCCCCCTTCGACGCCACCGTCAAAGAGTTCCATCAACTGCTCATCATGGAAGCGCTGGCCTACTTCGCTGCCAAAGCCATCAATCCCAAGCTCACTTGCAAGCGGGAAGCCGACCTGGAGAAAATGGTCCAAGAGCTGTCCTTGCACCCCCAACGCAACCCCGGAACTCAGTTCATGGCCGAGGTCGCCCGTGATCACGCCCTCCCCCACCTTCTGCGAGTCAGGGAACATGTCGTGGAAGGGCTTCCCTACAACGACACCAAGGCGTCCCATCGCCTGGGCCTTCGGAAGCGACTCCTCATGGCTCGCCTGGTGGGGCGACGGCTCGGCGAAAAGCTCTTTTACGCGGCCCACGTCGGCGCCGCACGCAAGGTACGAAACGGAGAGCTGTTGTCTGACTGGCCCACCATCAAAGACATCGCTGGATGGATCACCCGCACCCCCGCGTCCATTCCGAACATGAAAGCCTTCTACCTGGAAATCTGTGGCAAGGCCGCATCCGTCACAGAGCACCACGACTCTCGAAGTAGCTGGTTCTGAGTCACCGGCAGTGAGGCAGGCG
>CALFHQ010000396.1 GCA_937876385.1 uncultured Pseudomonadota bacterium | reverse complement strand
GCCCAACCACCAGACCAGAGAGACGCCGGCACAACCAACAATCAGGAGAGCCCCCCCTACCCTGCGAATGAGGAGGAAAATGGGAAGAAGAAGGAGCACAACAAAAAGCCCGGCGACCAAAGGAACCTGGCTGTACACCTGGCTGGTGATCGTGCTCTCAATGAAGGGCGCGCCGAAGTAGTACGCAATGAGTTCTCCCCGTTGGTTCTCGACGACCTCTCGAATCTTGGAGGCGAGGGCTCGGGAGTCGCGGGCGGGATCCATGCGCACAATGATCACATACGCTCGAAGATTGTGGGAGACAAAGGAACCTGGAGCCTGGGTGTTTCCGTCGATGCGGGCCGCAAGCTTCCAGCGCTCTTCCTCATTTTCAGGGAGCTTGTTGACGAGGAGATCCGTTTGAATGGTGCCTAGTTCGTCCTCGTGGATGTTGTCCAGGTTGGTCAAGCTCCGAGCCAGAAGAACTCCCTCCCCTTTCAATGCTGCCAGACCGCGGGTGACTCGATCGAGGCTTTGGATGCTCGATATCTGCAGGGGCTCGTCGGGCTCTTCAAGGCCGATCATAACGAGGTCCAATGCTCCGAATCGATTGGTCATGTCGAGCCAGAACTTCCCCTCAGGTACGTCCTCCGGGAGGAACTCGGTGACGTCCGCTGACATCGGAATCATTGGTGCCACTGCACCCAAACCGGCGGTAGCCAGCAGAGCAACGATGAGGAGGATCTTGCGCTGGCGAAAAAGAAAGGACATCACTTGACTCCCATGGCGCTCAAGGCGTCGGCACAAGATAGGTACTCGTCGGTGCGCTTCATCACGTACTCTCCCCCATTTTCATTGGGGACAATAGGAATGAGGGTCTTGAGCGCATTGGGACCATCGTATCCCACCGCCCCTTCGTGGACCTTGAACGAGAACGTGTCGGAGAGCTGCCGTCCGTCCTGCGACACCGTGGGTGCCGTGAGATACCAGACCGATCGACGAACCATGTAGCGATAGCCCTCGGGTTGCAGCACTTCGATGCTGATGCCGGGGTGGCCGTCCTCGTCTTGATCCCAGACCAGCGGATCGTCTGACGTGGTGGGGAGGGGGTCTGATGTGGGATCGGTCATTCCCTGGATTCCCCAGGTCCAGGCCACGGTTTGAGGCAAGATGCCTGTGCCGTCTCCGGTTTCGAGGACGATCATGCTCTGCCCGATGGCCGCTTCGGTTTCGGGAATCATGACAGTGGCACCCAGCCCATCGGCGTCCAGTTCGGCCGTCTGATGGCAGAAGGTCAACTCCAAGCCGTCGTCGGACCAGGATGCCACGAAGTAGTTCGTCAGCAAAAGGTCATAGGGGTCGAAGCCGGGAAACAACTCCATGGTGCCAGAGAGGGTCATCTTCATCGTGTAGTAGCCCCAGAAGTCGTTTTCCTGAACGTCTCCGCCGGCTTCGGTGACGGTGAGGTCAACGAAACCATCGTAGACATCCTCATCGACGTCCGGCGCATTTGTGTCGTCTTCCTGGGACGGGGTGTCGTAGAGCCCTCGAATGCGTTCCATTCCGTCCGACTTCCAGCCGCATCCGGCGAATATCGATGCCACAATCACGAACATCGCGATGTTTCTTACCATGTTACCCTCGCACGCAAGCTGAGTACGTTTCGTCCTGCGGCCTTCTGGCCGAATCGCCACTTATCCTGATAGAGGTAGAGGACTTCGTCGTCCCCCGGGGCCGGGTTTCGGTCGGGGGGATTGGTGTCACCCAGAAAGAACATGGCAACGGCCTGGATTTCAGCGCCCGGAGTGACCACCCAGGTGATCTGTCCGGTGGCGGTTCCGGTCCGCTGCTGGGTCATGTCCCATACCCCGGCAGCGCGAATGGCCAGTTCGTCGTCGAAGAACTTCCTCTCCAGGGCCGTGATGAGGTA
>CALFHQ010000395.1 GCA_937876385.1 uncultured Pseudomonadota bacterium | reverse complement strand
CTGCCTTTCCCTTGGTGGCTCGCTCGTCAAAGCTCTTGTCCCCCTTCTTCAGCAGCAGCTTCACAAACTTGTCACCCTCTGCCTGGGCCGGAATTGCCCACGCGGCAAACAGGATGAAACTCAGCGCCATGACCAGTCGTCGGCTCATTTTGTCCTCCTCAGAAAATTGACTTCAGGTTTCTCCGTTGACGGAGTATAGCACCACCGTCTTGTCAATCGCCAGCGATTTTGGCAACCTGGGCTTGTCGGGCCATCGTGCTCGATGGAACTTACTCGTGTTTGAACCAGGAGAGCTCATGAAAATCGCCACCTTCAATGCCAACTCTGTCCGCGCCCGCCTCCCCGTTCTGTCCCGCTGGTTGGACTCCGCCCGTCCGGACATCCTCTGCATTCAAGAGACCAAAGTAGAGAACAAGGACTTCCCTGTGGGCGCCTTTGAAGAGGTCGGCTACCATGTCGTGTTCTCGGGGGAAAAGAAATACAACGGCGTGGCAGTAGCCAGCCTCGACAAGCCACGCAGCGTGCGAGTGGGAATCGACGACAACGAAGACTCCCCCGACGAAGCCAGAATCATCGCGGTGGACATTAACGGAATTCACGTGGTCAACACCTATGTTCCTCAAGGTACCGACGTCGAATCCCCCAGATTCCAATACAAACTTCGCTGGTTCAAGAGACTGAAAGAGTACTTTGCCCGCCACTACACCCCCAAGGACATGCTGCTGTGGACCGGGGACCTCAACGTCGCCCCCGAACCCATGGACGTCCACGACCCCAAACGCCTCCTGGGTCACGTCTGCTATCACCCGGACCTGCACAAAGTCTTTGCCGAAACCGTGTCCTGGGGATTTGAAGACGTCTTTCGAAAGCACAAGCCGGACCCCGAGGAGTACTCCTTCTTCGATTACCGGGTGCCCAATTCGGTGCAACGAAAGTTGGGTTGGAGAATCGATCACCTGCTGGCCACCCCTCCCCTGGCAAAAACCTCCACAAACGCCTGGATTGATCTGGAACCCCGGGGCTGGGAGCGCCCGTCCGATCACACCTTCGTAGTATCCGACTTCGACGTGTAGCAGGGGTTTCTACCGGGCCCTGGCCACTCTGTAATCCTTGACACAAAGCGGTCCTCAGAGTACGTTCCCGGTCGATTGATTGGAGGAACCTGTGAAGGATATTCGTAACTTCAGTATCATCGCGCACATCGACCACGGCAAGACTACACTGTCCGACCGCATCCTCCAGGCAACGGGCTCTGTTTCCGAGCGAGACTTCAAGGATCTTATGCTCGATAGCATGGAGCTGGAGAAGGGGCGGGGCA
>CALFHQ010000394.1 GCA_937876385.1 uncultured Pseudomonadota bacterium | reverse complement strand
GTCAGTCGGCTGATGGCGTGCTCGAAGTACCAAATGTACGCCTCCGCCGCCATGTACACCGACTTCCTTGCCTTCTGGGCGCTCTCTGGCCGACCTGACCCTGTTTGATCGGCAATCAACAAGATCCTGTCTAGTTTACTTCCTTAGCCTTTGTCGTCTGTCAACAGGTAGGTTCGACCCGAAACCGGATGTTTGATTCGGTGGAATTCGGTTGCGTACACTGCCTCCAGCCTTCCCGGCTCCAGCAATGCCTTGCGGTCTCCGGAGACCACACATCTCCCCTTGTTCATGAGGAGGAAGCGGTCAAACCAGGAGAGAGCTAGGTTGAGGTTGTGCATCACCCCAACCACCCCCCTACCTTCCTTCGCCTCTTGATTGAGCAACTGAAGGACGGTTTGCGCATGCCCCAGATCCAGGGAGGCGATGGGCTCGTCCAGGAGCATGAACACGGAGTTCTGAGCCAGGAGTCGTGCCATCAAAGTGAGCTTCTGTTCCCCCCCCGACATCTGGGAGAAGGGCTGGTCGAAGAGGCCCCCCATGTTCACTCGCCGCAAAGCCTCAACCGCCCGGCTTTTCTCTCCACGGCCATCGAAGAAGCCTCTGGAATGCACGGACATTGCCATTTGCACCATCTCACCGGCGGTGAAGGGAAAAAATGTGCTCACCTGCTGCGGGAGATAGCCCAATGTGCGCCCCCGCTCCAACTCGGACAGTTCCTTCAACGAGGCATTTCCCAGCCGAATCTCCCCAGAGGCTGGCTTGAGGAATCCCGACAGCAACTTCAGCAGGGTGGATTTGCCGCTGCCGTTTGGACCGATGATGGCCAGCCGCTCCCCGGCTTCCACTTTGAGAGAGACGTCTTCCACCACCGGAGAGGTGCTGTAGGAGAAGGTGAGGTTGCTCGCTTCGAGGATCATTGCTGCCCTCCTCGACGTTGGCTTCTGGCCAGGAGGGCGATGAACATCGGCCCACCCACAAAGGCGGTCACGACCCCCACAGGAAGGAGAGTTCCAAACCAGGGGAAGGAGAGCCGAGCGACAAGGTCAGAGGCCAACAGAAAAGCTGCCCCACCCAGCGCCGACAGCGGAAGAACATGTCGATGGTCCGCCCCCACGAGGAGGCGGATGACGTGGGGAACTACCAACCCCACAAAGCCGATGAAGCCGGACAGAGAGACCGCCACGGCAACCAACAGCGACGACAGAAGGAAGAGTCGCTTCTTGATTCGTTCGGGGTCTACTCCGGCACCGTAGCTGTACTCGTCCCCGATGGACACGAGGTTGATTCGCCTGGCCATGGCAGTCATCCACACCCCGCAGAGCACCACCAGAAATCCCGAAAGGCCCAGGAGAGGAGCCGGGACGCCGGTGCCAGAGAGCATGCCCATGAGCCAGAACAGAACCTCCTGCAGCTTCGTCCCGCTGACTACGGTTTTCAAAAACAGAATCACCGCCGAGGCAAAGAAGTTGAACACCACCCCCATCAACAGCAGGTTGTTGGTGACCAGCACCCCTCGGCTTCGAGACAAGGTGTAGAGCAAGGCTGCGATTCCCACTGCACCGGCGAAGGCACCTCCAAATACCACCACCGAGCGAAACAGCAGCGGCAGGGTGGATAGCAGGGCCGTGCTGAACACCAGCATCAACGTTCCGCCAATGGCAGCACCGCCGGAGACTCCGGTGATGAAGGGGTCGGCCAGTGGATTGCGCAGCAAGGCTTGGAATCCGGCCCCGGAGAGGGCCAAGGCGGCGCCTACCACGAGGGCCAGGAGGGCCCTTTTCAGCCGCAGTCCCATGATGAGGGCGTGGGTGCCGTCGTTGGGTGGGCCAAACCAATCCAGAGGGGAGACAAACCGGGTACCGACGCTCATGTACAAGACAAAGATGCCCACTGCAACCGAAGCGACCAGAATCAGTTGTCTCAAGGCCCGACGTCTCACGGATTCATCCCTCCAGACTCAACAGAGGCGGGTATTTCCGGGTCCAGTCGGTGAAAATTCGAGAGAAGAATATTCACCGCCTCAAACACTCGAGGACCCGGACGCAACAAGCTCTGCTCACTCAAATAGAGCACCTTCCCCACTGCTCCTGCCGCTACCATCGGTTGCCAGAATGGGTCCAAGGTATCCGTTCCTTCTGCAAAGGTCGTGTCTACCACGAAGTCGGGGGCCAGGGACACCAATTGCTCGGCATCCAGCACCGGGTACGCCTGTTCGAAGGACTGCAAGGCATTGTCCAGCCCGCAGAATCGAATCAATTCGTCTCCCCAGGAGCCTGGACCGGCAGCCACGAGGGGGCGATGCCCATGGATCATCAGCACCCGGCGATGAACTCGTTTGGGCGCCCAGGATTCCAATTTTCGACGAAATTCATGGGCGAAATCCCCTTCTTTGGTGGAGCCAAAGACCGTCACAGTGAGCTTGTCGAGGGTGTCAGCGACGT
>CALFHQ010000393.1 GCA_937876385.1 uncultured Pseudomonadota bacterium | reverse complement strand
CGCGGGCGAAGGTTCCAACGGCAGTGAAGATGACTATCAGGTGGAAAATGCTGGCCATCTTGACATCCAGGCACCCAGCCCCTGCATGCCCAACCCGTGTGACCTGCCTCCCGAGGCCACTTGCGACGAAGATGGAGTCACGCTGCACACCTTCGTGACTCCGGGAGTTTGCTCCGAGGACGGTCTGGGTGGATTCACTTGCGCCTACGATGAACCCCTTGATGTCGATTGCTCTCTCTCCACCAAGGTGTGTGTGGGGTCCGTTTGTATCGGAGAAGGGGAAGGGGTGCTTCCCACGGAAGCAGGACAGATCATCATCACCGAGTTCATGGCGCGCTCCCAGGCTGGAACCGACAACGGTGAGTGGGTGGAGTTGTACAACGCCAGCCTTTCCCCGTTGGATCTCAAAGGGTGCCATCTCATGGACGATGGGAGCGATGATTTCCCCATCGCACAGTCGGTGGTTCTGGCCCCCGGAGACTATGCCGTCATTGCCCGCTCCGGTGACCCTGAAGCGAACCACGGCCTGACCTTCACCCTGGAAGCAGGTTCGAAGCTGACCCTGAGCAACACCGAAGATGAGATTGTCCTGGCTTGCGGGAATGACATGGTGGAAATTGACCGAGTCAACTACACCTCCGCCTGGGTACTTCTGGAGACAGCCATTCAACTTAGTGCCGATGCCTACGACGCAGTTGCCAATGACGACATCGACAATTGGTGCCTCGCCACCGCCTCTTATGGGACTTCCACGATGTTGGGAACCCCGGAAGGGGCCAACGAAACCTGTGCCCCACCAGAGCCCTATCTGGATTGGTGCGAGCTGCTGGAACCTGTCGATGTGGAGTTGGTAGACAACAACACCATCGATGCCAGCGCCATGGTGAGCATCCCCGTGCTTACCGACTTGACCAGTGGAATCGATACAGATGACGCACTCCTGGTTGACTTCGGAGTTGGTCCCCGAGACGTCAGTCCCGATGGCTCAGTCGACTGGGTCTTCACTCCTGCCACTGGGATGGACCCCTACGACGATTCGTTGGATGGCGTTGTGGGCGCCGACGGCTATGTCGGGTTCATGACGGACCTGGCGCCGGGAACCTACGACTTCGCCTTCCGGGTCTCCCTGGACAGCGGGGCCACCTGGACCTACTGCGATGCTGCTCCGGGAAGCAGCAACGGCTACGATGTCGCAGACGCCGGGAAACTCACAGTCTACGACCCCACCAATCCGTGCGTTCCCAACCAGTGCACTTTGCCTCCCCTGGATTACTGCCAGGATGAGAACACACTCGTTGTGCATCTCCTGGAAGGTTTGTGTACCGTGGACAACATGGCCGCCGTGTGTGACTACCAACCCACTCCGGTAGCCTGCGCAGACACGGAAAGTTGCGTGGATGGCGAGTGCGTCCTCACCGGCGCAGACAACCAGCCCGCTTCCGAGGGAGACATCATCGTCACCGAATTCATGGCGAGATCCGTGGGTGGGTCCGGAGACAACGGCGAGTGGGTCGAGTTGTACAATCCGACCCTGTCCGAATTGGACCTCCTGGGATGCACCCTGTCCGATGACGGAGGAAACCTCCATGTCATCTCTGCAAGCCTCCCAGTCGCCCCTGCTGGCTATGTCGTGCTGGCCAAGTCCCTGGACCCCGTGGCCAACTGGGGACTCGCTGCCGACTATTCCTTTGGGGCCGATTTCACCCTCGGGAACTCGGGAGACGAGATCATCCTCCAGTGCGGTGACCCGGCCGTGACCATCGACCGAATCGACTACACCTCCGCTGCTGTCGTGTTGTCCACCTCGTGGCAACTCGGATTGTCGTCTTATGGCGGAGACAACAACGACATGAGCTTGTGGTGTCCCGCTACTGCCGAGTACGGGACCGATGCTCGCCTGGGAACCCCAGGTCTTGACAACGCCGAGTGTGAATAACTCCCAGCCCCTTCGACGAGCCAATGCCGCGAGACACAACCAGCAATCGAATTCTGGACGCTGCCGAAAGACTCTTTGCCGAGGTGGGATTCGCCGGTGCGCGAACCTGGATGATCGCTGAAGAGGCGGGGGTTACGCCCGCCATGATTCACTACTACTTCCGAACCAAGGAAGGGCTCTTTCAGGCAGTTCTTGACCGGATTCTGCTGGAAATGGCGGACATTGTCGATGGCATTCAACCCTCGGAAATGACTTTGGAAGAGATGCTCGAGGCATTCCTGGACGGCTACTTCGACTACATGGCCCGTCACCCCAATTTCTCCCGCATCAGCAAGATGGCGTTGGGAACTCCGTCTCGAGAGCACATGGAGAACGTGGTTCGAGGATTTCGTCCCCTCTTTCACGCGGGGATCGAATTCCTCGAGGAGGGAATGGCATCGAATCGATTCGCCCGGGTGAACGCAGAGCAGTACGTCGTGTCTTTCTACTGCATGCTCGTGAGCTACTTCTCAGACGCAGAAGTGCTCTCCATTCTCGTCGAAAAAGACCCCCTCTCCAAGGAGTCCATCGACTCCATGAAGCGCCATTTCAAAGAGCTCTTCTTTCGAGGACTCGGAGCCCAGGTTCCATCATCCTGAGCCTGTTTGATTGTCCCCACTGTCTGGAACCACCGACTCTCAAATCGCTGTGGGCATCCTTGCCACCCGCCGCTCAAGGGGTTCAACTCAATCTGCGTTGACGTTTCAGTCGTCTCCGGTTAGCCTTCTGGGACAAAACTAACCAGTTAGTTAGTTTTCATTTTCAGCCCCGAGAGGTTCTCGATGAGCGAACGAAATGCCCCTTGCAGCCACAGCCTGGCCCAACTTGGAATCGATGTTGGTGCCCTCTTTGTCAAGGCCGTCTTGATAAACGCCGACGGCGAGGTCGTCAAGACCAGCCGGCAGGCTCACAAAGGAGAAATCCTTCCAACGTTGCGTTTCATTCTGGATTCGCATCCAGAATTTCGAGAGGCGAAGTGTGTCTCCCTCGTGGGCTCCCAGGCTCATGTTCCGGGGGAAGCGCTGGGGATAGAGACTTCCGATGAAGTGAGCGCCCTGGTGGCCGCGATGAACCACGTACAACCCGGCATTCGAAACATCATCGACATCGGCGGTGGGTCTCTCTCGTTGACTCAGCTCAAGGAAGACGGTTCCTTTGTCGGATACCAGACCAACACCCTGTGCGCAGCGGGGACTGGGAGCTTTCTGGATGAGCAGGTGGAGCGTCTGGGCCTTGATTACGAGTTCATCTCTGACCTGAAGCCCATCGAATCCCCGCCCAGCATTGCCGCTCGGTGCACGGTGTTTGCCAAGTCGGACCTCATCCACCGGCAGCAGGAAGGATACAACAAAGAAGAGATGTGGTCGGGCTTGTGTCGAGGGTTGGTGCACACCATATTGATGACCCTGTTCAAGGGGAGGGCGCCGTCGGGGCGCACTGCCGTGGTCGGAGGGGTGACTCAAAACCCCGAAGTCATGCGCTGGCTGAGCCAGGAGATGGACGTCGAGACGCTGGTTCCCAAGTACGCTGGGGTGATGTCTGCCCTGGGAGGTGCCCTGCTCGCTGAACCCGTGGAGGGGCTGGATTGGGGGCGCCTGGACGACTTCAAACGGGGGCATGAAGGGGAAGCAGTTCGCTCGGAGCTGAAGCTGGAGCGGTCCAACTACCCCTCCTTCGATGTTCTGGAAGAGTATCTGGACGATGACAACGAGGTTCGTGTCAGTCGATGGCCGGAAGGGTCCGTATTGCGGGGAACCATCGGCATCGACGTGGGTTCGACTTCTACGAAACTGGCCATGGTGGATGAAAACGAGGAGGTTCTCCTGGACATCTACCGCAAGACCGGAGGGGAACCCATCGAGGCGACGAAAAAGCTCTTTGTCTCTTTGGAGAAGTTGGCCAAACGGAAAGGACTCGAAATCGACATTCTGGGAGTGGGCACGACAGGGTCAGGGCGAAAGCTCGTTGGGGCTGTGGTCGGAGCCGACCGGGTCGTAAACGAAATAAGCGCCCACGTCACCGGCGCCATGAAGACCGACCCCGCCATCGACACCATCTTCGAGATTGGCGGGCAGGATTCCAAATACATTCTGACTCGAGACGGAGCCCTCCGGGACTCCAACATGAACTACGTGTGTGCGGCCGGCACCGGCTCTTTCGTGGAGGAACTGTCCCGAAAGATGGGGTTTGACCTGCAGACGTTGGGCGACGAGGTAATGGGGGTGGTTCCTCCAGTGACTTCGGACCGTTGCACGGTGTTCATGGAGCAGGACGCCAGAGCCCTTCTTCGAAAGGGGTATGACCGCAAAGAGGTTATGGGAGCCATCCTCTACTCGGTGGTTCAGAACTACTTGAACAAGGTTGTTGGAAACCGCCACGTGTCTCGCTCCAAAGTGTTCTTCCAGGGGGCCACCGCCCGAAACAAGGGGCTCGTCGCTGCCTTTGAAAACCTGGTGGGTGTGGAGGTTGTGGTGTCTCCGTACTGCCACGTCATGGGGTGCTACGGGGTGGCCTTGATTACCGGCCGTGAGATGGCAAAGTCGAAGGAGCAGACAACCTTTGTGGGGCTTGATTTCAAGGACCGGAAGGTGAACCTCGAGCAGGATGTGTGCGAGTTATGCGCCAACCGGTGCGCCATCACCCGTGCGCACATCGACGGCGTCGAATCGTCCCCCTCGTGGGGGTATCTGTGTGGCCGTGACCCGGAAGAATCCCGCATGCGGGTGGCCCACGAGTACGACGCCTTTCGCCAGAGAAATCGCCTCTGGAGAGCGGTGGACAAGGAAACACGACTCCCCGACGATGCCCCGGTCATCAGCATGCCCAGGGCCCTGTTGACGCATACCTATTACCCCTTCTGGAAACGCTTCTTCTTCGAATTGGGGTACAGACTCAAGCTCTCCAAAGCCACCGACCGCAGCATCATCGAACAATCCTCGGACTGGGTTGGAAGCGACTACTGTTTCCCGGTGAAGCTGGCCCACGGGCATGTTCGAGACCTCCTGGAAAACGAGAAAGTTGACCGGATTTTCATCCCCTACATGGTGTCGGCCGAAGGCAGCGAGAAGACCACGGAGAGCTTTTTCTGCCCGTACAATGTGGGCCTTCCCGCCATGATCCATTCCGCCATGGTGCTCAACGGGCAACCGGGGAATAAGCTGCTGCGAGCCACGGTGGATTTCCGCTGGACCCCTCGGCGAGCCGCGGCCCGACTGCACGAAGATCTGGGCGCCTCCATGGGGGTGCAGTTGAAGCAGGTTCTGGTGGGTTGGGAAGGGGCCCTGGCCACCCAGAAACGGTACGAAGCCGGGATGGAAGAGCAAGGAACGGAGCTGTTGAAGGGAATCCAGGAGGATGGGAAGCCCGCCGTGGTTCTTCTGGGGCGGCCATACAACCTGTATGACGGAGGGGCAAACCTCGACCTTCCCGAGAAGCTCGCCAACCTCGGCATCCCGGTGATTCCTCTGGAAATGCTTCCGCTGGAAAAGCAGCCCATTGGTCCTGACTTCGAAAACATGTTCTGGAATTTCGGGCGCAAGATCATCGAGGCTGCTCGGTATGTCGCTGCAACTCCCGGACTGTACGCCTGCTATTTCAGCAATTTCTCCTGTGGCCCCGACTCCTTCATTCAGACCTATGTCGAGTCCATCATGGGGGACAAGCCGATGCTCATCCTGGAGTTGGACGAGCACAGCGCAGACGCAGGCTATATCACCCGTTTGGAAGCCTTTGCCGACGTCCTTCACAGCAATCCGACTCAGACCGTTGAGTGGTTCCAGACGGCTCAACCCAATTCCCGAATGGATGCCTTGGGCAAGAAAACGCTGTGGGTTCCCCCCATGGGAGAACCCCAGCCCAAGCTCGTGGCCGCAGCCTTGCGAAACCAGGGTTACAACGCCAAGGCCCTTCCCTTTGAGACGGCGGAAGCTTTTCAGATGGGGAAGCGTGAGAGCCGAGGGGGAGAGTGTCTGCCGTGCCCTGCCACCTTTGGAACCTTTTTGAAGTCGGTAGAAGACAGCGGGGACAATCCAAACCAACACGCTCTCTTCATGCCCACGGCTTCCGGGCCCTGCCGATTCGGGCAGTACTGCACCCAGAATCGAATCGCCCTTGACCGCATGGGCTGGGAGGAGATCCCAGTGGTCAGTTGGAGCTCCACCGACTCCTACGCCGGACTCTCCACGAAGGGTCGTCGCCTGTTCTGGTGGGGCCTTGTGTTGGGGGACATCCTGTACAAGATTCGGTGCCGAATTCTTCCCTACGAAATCGAGGAAGGTCGCACCGAAAAGACCTACTTGAAATGGATGGGACGTCTGGAAGTGGCCTTTGAAAAGGGGGAGAAGCTTGAAACCGTGGTGGAAGCCATGCGGGACGATTTCCTCACCATTCCCACGACGTCTGTTGCCAAGCCGCTGGTGGGAGTTGTGGGGGAAATCTACGTTCGGAACAATCCCTTCACCAACCAGAACGTTGTGCGGCGCATCGAGAAGGCGGGGGGAGAAGCTTGGCTTGCCCCCATCACCGAGTGGGTCCTGTACACGGCCCACATGGAGGCGTGGTTCAAGGGGCACCGTACGGGCGGGTTTGTGGAGCGTCTCTCTATGCTCGCCAAGAACAAGTTCCTCCTTCGAGACGAAGCTTACTGGATGAAACGGGTCCATCCTCTGTTGGAGGACCGGGTAGAACCGTCCCTGGGGAGCACCTTGAAAGAGGGGGAACCCTATTTCCCAATGGACTTCGAAGGGGAAGCCATCATCACCATCGGGCGAGCCATTGAGTACATGAAGGATGGAGCGTCCCTGGTGGTGAACTGCGCTCCCTTTGGCTGTATGCCGGGGAGCATGACCAGCGGGGTGTTCCAGGAAGTGGAAGAGAAGTACGGCGTCCCGGTAGCCAACATGTTCTACGACGGAGAAGGGGACCTCAACGACCGCATCGACACCTATCTGGCGAATTTGCGGCAGGTGTCCCGAGTAGGGAAGAAATCTCAATCCCGCAATGTGTCAGATCGAGTCCCCTCCTGACCAAACAGGGTCAGGTTGGGCAGTGAGCGCCCCGGAGGCAAGGAAAACGGTGCAGATGCTGGCGGAGGCGTACATCTGGTACTTCGAGCAAGCCATCAGCCGACTAACTCAACTAGCGAGAGATATCGGCATCGGTAAGACGACACTTACGGTGTGGG
>CALFHQ010000392.1 GCA_937876385.1 uncultured Pseudomonadota bacterium | reverse complement strand
TCCCTCACAAATGACCTCCGGGAGAGGTGTGCGAACTTCAGGGTGACGAAGGACTTCCTTCTTCCCCCTGTGCCAGCTCTCCTGGAGGCCCTCAAGGGAGACCTCTGTCAACAGGAGGAAAGGAAAGGAAGAAAGGAAGGGACACAGACGCCCGCAAACCGCCACAAAGTTGGACCAGACGCCATTCGAGGGAGAGGTGCGCGAACTGGGCTGGAGGCTGGAGGCTGGAGGCTGGAGGGGTCCAGGGTCCAGTCCGGTAACATGGGTAACAGAAAGTCCAGAGACATAGGTAACAGTCTGGTCTCTGGAGCGGCCGGCGGATTTGGGGTGGGCGAGATTGGAGTTTTCGGATTTGGATCGGGCGCGCTTGGGGATGATCGCTGGCTGAGATGACCCTGCTTAGTTGACTGTGAAGTCTTCGCCGACCATTTTCATGTTGTGGTGGAGTTTCAGGAGGGATGTGAACGCCTCTTTGGCGGACGCGCAGTCAACGGCCCGGGTGACGGTGACTCTGATTGGGGCCTCTTTGTTGGAATTGGTAGCATTGCTGGCTTCTTGCTCCAGCCAGCGAAGGTCATCTGGGGTGGAGGGGACGAGGTCGAGCAGAATGGACGTTTCTCGTCTGTCCATGGAGGCCACTGAGTCGAGAAGAGCGACGTCGTCCAGGGCCATCTCCAACAGGAGCAGCAACTGTGCGCGCTGGTCGGGGGCTTCGGGAATCACGTTGAATTCTGGCTTGGAGCCTTGCAACACGTAGTAGGTCTTTTTGAGAAGGTCGGGCAGCGAAATTGCGGCGGTCACCTTGGGATTGGCCAGCAACACGGTTTGCAGAGCCTCCACCATTCTTAGCACTGGCAATTTCATGACGCATCTTGTCTTCCGGCAGTCGAATGTGACCTTAACTATGGGGCAGGCTGGGGGGGGAGCGGGGGAGTCGGTTTGGACAACGACGTTCCCTCTTGCCTCATCGTGGTGGCAGATGTCGTCGGGGGTTCCGGAGACGTCGTCTGGACCCAACGAGCACAGTGTGAAGGTGCTGCCTGTGACAATGTACTCGACTTTGTTGTTCCAGGGATCCGTGAGCTGTCTTGCCACCTCCGGCTGATCTCCGACCAGCAGGATGTCAACGGATTCTGGCAGGGTGTTGGCAACTGCCTGGAACAGTCCGACTCTCGCTGCCAGATTTGCCAACTGCGAACGGCACGCGTCCACTTGGGCCTGCCTTTCAGAAGTCGAGGGCTCGGCTTCCTTCCGCTGATTGTCTGCCTGCGCCGCTGGTTGCTTTGCCTCGCAGGAGTTCAGCAGGACGAATGATACCCAGACGAGAATTGCGAGACTGATTCTGCCCACGATCCGCATGATGTTCGCTCCCTGCCACGGTTCCACAGCTTCTTAGGTGCATAGCGATTGTCCCCATCGCCCACCTGCATAGCAAGCTCTTTCCAAGGTCGAAACAGGAAGGTCCAGGGTGTCGTCATTGGACCGCCGTACCCTTCCGTTCTGGCCTGCTGGAGCGATTTTGGGGGGCTCCGGCTTTGGATTGTGATAATGTCGACGAATTCTCAAACGGAGGGGATCTATGCGTCGAATCAGTGCTCCTTTTGTCGGATTTGTGGCTGTACTTTTCTTGATGGCCGGATGTGATGGCAAGGGGGAGAAGAACTCTCCCAGCGAGCCAGCTTCCAAACAGAATGCCTCCCCGGAGAAGGCAGTGCAAAAGGTTGCCGAGAACGGAACCGAGCAGCCTGTTGAGCCGGTGGAAGTGGCTGTGGACGTGAATGCTCAGGTGGAGACTGCCTCCAAAGCGGCGGAATCTCGCCGAGTCGAGCTCACGGTGGAAGGCTTGAACGAAGGTCCCGAGGCTCCGATGGGGACCGTGGACGTCGCATTCACCCTTCCTGCCGGTTGGGACGAGGCGACGGCGTGGGGGAAAGGTAGATTCGGTCCCGTGGGTGCGGAGTTTGCCATTGGATTTCGGGCCGATTGCAACGGTCAGTGTTCCCCGGGAGCCATTCCGGGCAACATGAGCAAGGCCTTTGAAGGGCTCAGAGAATCTGCTTCGAAACCCAACCGAAACACCGGTGACCCAGCCAAGGATGCCCTTAGAGCCGACGTGGAAACCATCAACGATGTGGAACTGCCGCAGGGCCGGGCGCTGGCGCTGCGAGTGACCTATTCCAAAGAGATCTTGGCCTCCGGGCCCTACAAGCCGCAGGTTCGACTGATGTGCGCCTGGCATCGTCCCGGGGACGACTGGTTCTTGAGTTTGAACATGTCGGCGGTGTTGGAGGAGGGGGAGAAGACGGTACCTGCGATTTTGGACATCTGCCGCTCCGTGGAGATTGTTGGACCCACCCCCAACGAGGCGCAGAAGAAGGAGCCCGTGGTACTCACCGGCAAACGCCTTGAACTCTCCCTGTTGCCGGAGGGCTCTTACACCGTGGACTCAAAGAACTCCAAAGGGGTTCCGTCGGTTATCTTGTTGAACCAGCCGGTGGTCTTCGGCGACCTGACAATCGCCCCCATCGGTCGAATCTATGTGGAATACAACGAAGACCCCATCACCCTTCGAGACATCTACTCCACCGCCGACCAGTCCTTCCAGGTTG
>CALFHQ010000391.1 GCA_937876385.1 uncultured Pseudomonadota bacterium | reverse complement strand
GGACTCCACCGACATAGAAGACGACTGGGGAGATTCTCTGTCGGATTCCCCGGAGGCTGACAGCGATGTTCCGCCTGTGGAGGATGTCTCTGAAGTCGAAGACATTACAGTCCTGGACCCACCCGCTCCGGTGCTGAACGAAATCGGGTGTTTCGGAGACGATTTCATCGAGTTGACCAATCGCTCTACGGATTCATCCGCCGACCTCTCGGGCTTTGTCCTTTCGGACGGCGCGGGGGCGTCTCACAACTACACAATCCCCTCCGGGACCATCGTGGGGCCACTGGAGCGACGAGTTTTCGTGAAGGAATCCACCGTGACGGTGGGGTTCCCCTTTGGAATCCAATGTGGTGCGGACACGGTGAAATTGCTGGATCCTGAAGGAGAGATAGTAGACGTAGTGGAGTTGCCTTTGGCAATGAAGGGGAACTCGTATTCTCGGATTCCCGACGGAACGGGGCCATGGGTGGAATCCACGCCCACGCCCTGGCAGGAGAATCTGCCCAAGCCGGATCTGGCAGGAATTCTGTTTGATCCTTTGCAGGTGATTTCCATCGACCTGGAGCTTCCGGAATCCTCAACCGCGTCCCTGTGGGTTGAACCGGACGTTTACGTCTCTGGGATTTTCTCCATGGTTTCGGGGTCGATGGAGCAGGCGCCCATCCCCATCGGAGTCCGGCTCAAGGGGGGTACGGGCACTTTCCAGACCCTTGATGAGAAGCCGTCTTTGAAGTTGAAGTTCAATTTCATTCTGGACGACCAGCGGCTACTAGGACTGAAGAAGCTGACGTTGAACAACATGGTCCAGGATGCTTCGATGCTTCGAGAGGTGCTGGCCTACAGGCTCTTCCGGGCCTTTGGGGTTCCATGTTCCAGGACTGGCTATGCTCGTTTGACCATCAACGGGGAGCCGTACGGCGTGTATCTGGTGCTTGAGACCTACGACGACGTGTCCATGTCGATGTACTTGGCGACCATCCTGCACCTTTACGAGGGAAATTCCGGGGTGGACGTGCTCCCTTCGCAGGTGAGTTTTTTCGATATCGATGAGGGAAATGAGTCCAACAGGGCCGACTTGTCGATGCTGGCCATTGTTGCTTCCAATGCTACAGACCAGGCCTTTGTCTCCGCCATCGAGGAGGTAGCCGACCTCTCTGAATTCATCAGAATGTGGGCGGTGGAACACTACGTGGCTCACTGGGATGGATATTCGGTCGCCGTCAATAACTACTATCTGCATAGCAATGACGACAAGTATTTTTCCATGCTGCCGAGTGGTACCGACCAGGCGTTTATGGAGTCCACCGATTTTCACGAAGGAACGGGTCACCTTTTTACCCGATGCATGGCCATTGCGGAGTGTCGAACCCGGTACACCCAGGCTCTGGCGGACTTGATTCCCGTGGTGGATTCAGTGGATTTGGGGGCCTACGTGCTGTCGCTGTCTGAGGGGCTGAGCCTCTGGATGGCCGATGACCCGCGGATGCCTTACACGACGGAAGAAAGTGCCGCGGCAGTTGCGCAGACCCTGGAGTTTCTGGGGCAACGAAGAACGGAGTTGGAGCAGGCCCTGACCGGCTGGCTCTCTCCTTGAAATGCGATTGT
>CALFHQ010000390.1 GCA_937876385.1 uncultured Pseudomonadota bacterium | reverse complement strand
GTCATCGCAATCGTTGCCGATTTCGACATAGCCCATGGACGGGTTACACAGGCAAAGTACGTTATCAGAGGTGCCGTAGCCGTCCAGGTCACCGTCGTAGTACATCGTCTTGCAGCCGACGGAGTTGGGTTCGTCGATTTCGCCGTCGCAGTTGTCATCGACGTAATTGCAGACTTCGTCAGCACCCGGATGCTTCGACACATTGGAGTCGTCGCAGTCCCCACCGGCGGGCACGTGTTTGTTGGAAGGCGGACCACCACAGACACAGTCTCCAATCCCCAATCCAAATCCATCCCCGTCATTGTCCAGATAGTAGGTAATGCACTGGAGAGACCCGGGAGGGTCGATGACTCCATCGCAGTTGTCGTCGATTTCGTTGCACTCTTCCGGCTTGGGGACCTGTGCGCTGCACTCTGTGAGTCCATTAGAGCTGCAGCCTCGCTCACCCATGCAGACTCCATTGGAGTTCGACTGCTGGCAATGGGTTGTGGCTCCCTGGGTGATGAACAGGGGCTGGCATTCGCATTCGCCCCCTTCAGGGACGCACTGCTGCACAAGGCCCATCCCTTCGGTCTGAACTTCGCCGCACAGGAAACCGGAAGGACAGGTTCCTGAAGCCGAGCAGTCGATGCCGCAGAAGCTTCCGGTATCTCCATGCGGGACGCAAAGGTCATTGGCGTCCGAGTAAGGAGACCGGCAATCATCATGGGTATCGCAGGGGCGGCAGAGATAGACATCCCGTGGAAGACAGATGTACACCGGATCCGGGAAGGCGGTCGCATCCTGCTTGCAGTCCCATCCCTCAGGGCAATCCTCGATGCACGTCATGGTGCAAACCTTGCCCTGAGGAGAGGTGACGCAGTAGCCACTCACGCAGTCCGTGTTGTCCTCGCAATCGCAGAGGAATTCCCCTGGACCGGCGCAAATGGGAATGGTCTCGACCTCGTCGTCTTTGATGTCGACTCCGATGTTGCCATCGGTATCCGCATCGCCAGCGTCGGCCACATCCGGGGAAATCTTGTCTGTGTCGATGACGTCCTTGCCGCCGCCGTCACCCCCGGTGACCTCGGAATTGGAACTGACATCCTTGCCGTCCTTGGCGTCGACACCCACGCTCGTAGATCCTTGAGATCCGCAAGCAACAAACAACGTCAAAACACAAACGCAGACGACATTCCCCAACGCCGTGCGCCAACCATGTGAGGAGAGCATGTTGAACCTCCTGAAGAGAGCCTACCCGGGTACCCAGAAACCATGGCTCAGTATACCGGGGCCCAGAAAGCGGGTCAATTGTTTAACGGAAGGGGGGCAGTAAGACTCGGGGTGTCAAACGTCTGCCCGGTTGCCCCCCGAAAGAACTGGGTCAGGGACATTGAGACCAGAGACCTGCCCCGTCGCTCCTGGCCATATCCTCGGCTGCTTCCAAACGTTCCACATACAGGTCATTTGGGGGGATCGTGAGAACCTTGCCGTACCCCTTTCGAATCAGCTCCTCAGCCACCAGTCGTCTGTTGGTCCCCGATACGAGCCAGACATAAGCCAGCGTCCGGCCGTAGCGATCTTTGGGCTCAACGTCGTACTCCAGCTCGACCGTTTTTCCCAGCACCAATGCTTCATTGAAAATCCGGGCTTCCTGCCCAAAGCAATCATCCTCTTCGCCTTGACTGTGCGATATCTCGGGGGTGTCGACGCCAATGTACCGGATCTTCCGCCCGTCGGACAGTTCAACCGTGTCGCCGTCCACCACTCTCTTCACGACGACGCTCTCGAGATCGGCCCCGACGGTGCGGTCGTCCTGACAGGCTGACAACGCCCCCAAGAGGAGCAGAATCGGCACCAGCAGCCGCTGTCGATGGGCCTTTGTGAATCTTGTCATCACGCTAGAGACACGCGGGGTTCATCATCCCCGGTGTTCCACGGACGCTGCCGTCGCCAAAGGTGTTGCCCTCGGGGGTGTCACACCAATTCGACGAGTTGTCGTTGGCGGTGGTGTTGTAGGAGTCGGAGCTCAAGCTTCGACTGATTCCATCCAAGGCATTGCCGTAGGATGGAACCTCGTCCAGCAGAGAGCCCGATTCCAGAGCAAGATAGCCATCGGAGTTCTTCAAACTGATTCCACCATACTCGATGCACCCCCCAATCCCGCCATTCGTCAGGGTGTCGCTGTTTCGGCAGAACACGTAGTGGCTGCCCGGGGCAAGCCGGATGCACTCGTTGGCCGCAAAGACAAAGGCCGGCTCTTCAACGAAGTCGGTCACAATCCCCACCCCGTTGAGATCAAAGGGCGCCACCTCAGGAGGCACATAGACCTCGAACCACTCGAGATTCGTGTCGTCGGCCCCCGGCGTGTTGGCATAAACCTCGGTGAGGATCATGGCGCCCGAAGGGGGTGGCACGACCTCAACGAGGGTGTCGTTTGCCGCCGTGGTGCAGAACACCGAATCGCAGGACGGATTGGCACTCCCGGGAGTTCCGTATTCGGGGGTAGCGTTAAAGGGAGCGGGAGATGCGCACCAGTTGTCCCAGTCGTCGTTGGCTGAGGTGGAGAGGACACCGGAATCGAGTTGCCAGGCAACTCCCTGGTTTGTGCTGGTATATTCCACCGAGTCGATAAGCGTGTCGCCGGCTGTCAACGCCAGATCCACGTCCGAATTCTTCAGGGTCAACCCCGACACCTTGACATCCACTGCGGGCAACCCACCGTTTTCTGCCGGCACGTCGCTACCAGCCAGGAGCCAATACCCCGTATCCGCCACCACACATTGGGTCTCTCCTTCCGCCAGAATTCCAGACTCGGAGCCGTTCACACGCACCTGCAGTCCGTTGAGATCGTACCCTGCCCCCGCGGCCGTAACGTAAACTTCAAGCCACTCTCGACTGGGCGAATCGGTACCCTCTGGATTGGCGAACACTTCAGTGATCACGATGGAGTCGGCGGGGGGAGGAGAGGTCACCCGCTCCACGCCACCGTCGGTGCAGTAGGATACGCCGCACTCCAGGTTGGCTTCGCCGGGGGTTCCGAAGGCTTCCTTTCCTTCCGGAGTCGTCCAATACTGCGACGACGCATCACAAAAAGCCCCGGTGACCGGGTCCTTCTGCAGCGCCTTGCCATCCTCTGAATTGCCGTATTGCGTGGAATCGATGACGACTCCCGCCTGGTGCAGTCCAAAATAGCCCGAGTTGTTGAAGGTGAGACTGCTGTAAACAAGGAGGATTCGCTCGGTGGGAATGCCGTTGACGGCGGAGTCGTTGGAACGAGCCAGCACCACGGTTTCCCCTGCTGCGACTCGAAGGCACTTCCCGTCGGCGGAGGCCAAAACGGTCTCGGGGGCGTCATCCGTGGGGTCTTTCCACAGCTCAACTCCGTTGAGATCGATGGGCCCCGCTGTCGGATTTCTGACTTCGAACCACTCCCGGGAAGCGTCTTCGTTTCCGGGGGTATTGGGAAAGAATTCGGTGATCTCCAGATCCCCTGCGCCCGGGGCCTCCAGCGCCACGGACTCGCCGTTCAAGAGGCATCCCGTTGGAGCAGAGCAACCGCTGTTGGCAGCACCGGGGGTACCAAAGCCTCCGGTTTCTTCGTCACCGAAGGCGTTCTTTCCGCTGCACCACTCTCCCGTGACAGGGTCCAATTGGACGGAGCGGCTCTCCTCTGAAGACCCGTAGGGCGCCTCTGCGATGATCTCTCCGGCGAGGCGCAACGCCAGGTACCCTCCACTGTTGTTAAGGGTCAAGCTGGAGCCGTAAACGTAATCGGGGGTCACCCCGCCATTTTCAGCAGAGTTCCCCGAGCGGGCCAGGAGCAGGGTCTGGCCGGATGTACCCACGATGCAACCGTCGTCTCCAATGACGAACTGGGGCTCCCCTTCCGGGTCCGGGTCTTTGATGACTTCAACGCCGGCAAGGTCCACAGCGTGGTCAGCGGTAATGAGAATCTCGAACCACTCTCGATCGCCGTCGGGGCCGCTGGGATTGGGAAAAACTTCGGTAATGGCCACGTCACCGACTGCGGGTGGGGCTGTTCCTTCGGGGGTATTGCAGAGGCAATCGACGTTGGCAGCACCCGGGGTTCCGAGGTTGCCCTCGGCATCGTATGCGCCGGCGGCTGCGACGAACCAGACCTCGGCGTCGTCGTTGCAATTGGCAGCCTTGCACTCTCCGCACAGGGAGAGACTCTTGCCCTCTTTGGGTTCTCCGATGGACCCCTCCCCTTCCCCATACGAAACCGAGTCAATGAGCTCGGCTCCCAGACGAAGAGAGACGGTGCCGCTGGTGTTGGTCATGGAGAAGTCGTCGCCCAGTTTGTGGAAGAGCCACTCCTGACTTCCACTTCCAAAGACGGCGTAGGTTCCCGCTTCCATCTCCACGGAGTCGCTTGAGACGACGAAGAGATCTTTGCTTGAATTGGAACCTTGCAGGGAGATCCGCAGACCGTTGATACACTGATTGGTCCCCGATGCGTTGAGCACTTCGACCCACTCCAAACCATCGTCGGCCCCGGCTGGGTTGACCATGATTTCGGTGATCACGAGATCTCCGGGAAGCAAGGTGGGTTGACAGGGGGTCTCGTTCCCAGCTTCTCCGCCGGTAGTCCCACAGGCCACAAGAAAAAACGCTACCAGGACGAGTCCCGAAACTCTTCGCATGGGTTCCTCCGATGGTGAAACGATCAATAGAATCTTGCAAAACGGTAGCAAAATGGGGGGGTATTTTCAACACGATTCGTCCCCCCCAAGGTGGGAGTGCGGCAGACTCCGGGTGACCGGCGCCAGTCTAAATTATTATCCTTGAAATCGCATTTTCGGGGTGCTACGGTGCGGTCTGAACACGCGGCGGCCCGCTTGTGGAGCCGCTGAACTGAACACATCGGCAGACAATCTATGCTCAGCGACCGCGAGACAGTCACCCTGTTCATGGGCAACTACGGGAGCGGAAAAACCGAAGTTGCTGTGAATTTTGCTTTGCACCTCGCTGAGAATGACTTCCCAATGAAGCTGGCCCTGGTTGACCTGGATCTGGTCAACCCCTATTTCAGAAGCCGAGAAACCCGCCAGGTTCTTGAAGACGCCGGGATACGAGTCATCCTGCCTGATGCCCAATACATGCACGCCGACCTCCCCATTCTGGTTCCAGCGGTTCGCTCGGTGCTCATGGCATCGACGTCGTATGCCATTCTGGATGTGGGGGGGGACGATGTGGGTGCCCGGGTTGTCGGAGCCCTCTCAGACGCCCTTGATCACGAGCACGTTCGTGCTCTCATGGTGGTCAACGCAAATCGCCCCTTCACCGGCGATGCCACCGGAGTGGAACGAATCTGTCGAGAAATTGAGGCGGCGGGGCACATTAACATGGCAGGATTCGTTTCCAACACTCACTTGATGGAAGAGACGGTTCTGGAGACGATTCTGGAAGGGGTCGAGTTGTCCCGGAAGGTGGAAACTCTCACCGGGATCCCGCTGGAGTTCGTGTGCGTGCCGAGGGATCTGGTAGACGAAGTAAAGAAACACGTGTCGGAAGATATCCTGCCCATCCGCCGCCTGATGATGCCGCCCTGGAAGGCGCCGGAAGGGGGAGCAATGGGGAAAGACATCTTTCGACTTCTGTGAGGAGGAATCATGCCCAGGGTAACCATAGAGAAGGACCGATGCAAAGGCTGCAGCCTGTGCGTCGAGGCCTGCCCACAGCAGGTCCTGGAGATGTCCTTAGACATCAACGTAAAAGGCTATTTCTACGCCCGGCCGGTGCGCGCTCACCATTGCATCGGTTGCCGAGTCTGCGCCATCACCTGTCCCGATGTTGCCATCGAAGTGGCAGTCCACGGCACGCTGTACCACTACTTCGACTATTGAGGAGAATCCATGGGTAAGAAAGTCCTGATGAAAGGCAACGAAGCCATCGGGGAAGCGGCGATCCTGGCGGGGTGCCGAGCGTACTTCTGCTACCCCATCACTCCCCAGACCGAAGTCGCTGAATACCTCGCCAGGCGCATGCCGGAGGTCGGAGGAACGTTCCTTCAGGGAGAAAGCGAAGTCGCCGTATCGTACATGCTCTTTGGTGCAGGTGGCGCCGGAGTGAAGGTCTTCACCTCCTCCTCCTCCCCGGGCATCAGCCTCATGGCCGAGGGGATGTCGTACATCGCCACGGCGGAGCTTCCCATTGTGCTCATTAACGTCATGAGAAACGGCCCTGGATTGGGGGGTATTCTCCCTGCCCAGGCCGACTATTTCCAGGCCACAAAGGGTGCAGGACACGGCGATTACCACTTCATCGTGCTGGCCCCGTCGTCCGTGCAGGAAGCCGTGGACCTCATCGTCAAGTCCTTCGACATGGCGGAGAAGTACAGCAACCCCGTCATGCTTGTTGCCGATGGAATGATCGGTCAGATGATGGAGCCGGTGGAACTGCCTACCTTCGACGAACCCCCTTCACCATACGTCAAGGGGCATGAGAAGTGGGCAACAACTGGGGCCAAAGGGCGAGAACGAAACCTCGTCAAGACCCTCTTCCTCAATCCCCACGAAGGGCAAGACCACAACGTGAAGCTCCAGACCAAGTACAAGGAAATTGAAGCCAACGAGATCGCCTTTGAAGAGATCGACACAGACGGAGACCTCGACGTGTTGCTCGTTTCTTTCGGCACCATGGCCCGAGTCTGCAAGACGGCCATGGAAAGCCTCAAGGCCGAGGGGGTGAAGGTGGGGATGCTCCGTCCCATCAGCCTGTGGCCCTTCCCCCTGCAACGAATTCGAGATCTGGCGGACAAGACCAAACTCGTGGTGAGCGTAGAGCTGTCCATGGGTCAAATGGTGGAAGATGTAGAGCGGGCAGTCCAAGGCAAGACCCCGGTTGGTTTCTTCGGTCGGGCCGGCGGAATCGTGCCCACGCCAGACGAAGTCAAAGACGGCATTCTCAACCTGATGAAGGAGTCCTGATATGGCGACTACCGTATTCAAACGGCCGGAGTCGATGTCCACCAACATCACCCACTACTGCCCCGGGTGTACCCACGGAATCGTGCATCGGCTGGTGGGCGAGGTTCTGGACGAACTGGGGCTTCGGGAGCGGGCCATCGGAATCGCACCGGTGGGGTGCTCTGTTTTGTGCTACAACTACTTCAATATCGACTTCCAGGAGTCCGCCCACGGTCGAGCACCGGCCATGGCCACGGGGATCAAGCGCACCCGCCCGGACACCATCGTCTTCACCTACCAGGGTGACGGAGACCTGGCGTCCATCGGAACCAACGAGCTCATCCACGCGGCCAACCGAGGAGAGCGCATCACGACGGTTTTCGTGAACAACGCCATCTACGGAATGACCGGGGGACAGATGGCCCCAACGACCATGCCGGGACAGGTGACCACCACCTGCCCGATGGGTCGAGATGTCCAAACCATGGGGCATCCGCTGCGAGTCTCTGAGATGCTCGCCACCCTGAAGACCCCCTCCTACATCGCCCGAGTCGCCGTGCACAAGCCCAGTTATGTCATCGAAGCCAAGCGAGCACTGAAGAAGGCCTTTCAGTATCAGGTCGAAGGGCGGTGTTACTCCCTGGTTGAATTCCTCTCCACCTGTCCCACCAACTGGGCAATGACCCCGTCGCAATCCACCAAGTGGCTGGAAGACACCATGCTGCCCTACTACCCGCTGGGAGAATTCAAGACCCCCGACGAGGAGGAGTAACATGCAAAACGAAGTCGTCATCGCTGGATTTGGTGGTCAAGGAGTTCTCAGCGCCGGTCAAATCCTGGCCTATAGCGCCATGGCGGAAGGATTCAACGTCGTCTGGCTTCCGTCCTACGGTCCAGAGATGAGAGGGGGCACGGCCAACTGCAGCGTGGTTGTGTCGGACCAACCCATCGCTTCCCCCATTATCCCACACCCGGGTGCGGCGATTGTCATGAACAACCCCTCCCTGGAACGCTTCGGACCCGCCGTGAAGGCTGGCGGAATCATCATCATCAACACGTCCCTCATCAACATCAAGTGTCAGCGGGACGACGTAACCCAGATCAACATCGGGGCCAACCAGGTTGCCATGGACTTAGGCAACGGCAAAGCTGCCAACATGGTCATTTTGGGAGCCTACGTCGCTGCCACAAAGGCCGTGTCCTTTGATGTTCTCAAAGCCACTGTTCGAGAGAAATTCGCCCGCAAACCCCAGTTCGAGGAGCTCAACATGCGTGCCCTCGATGCCGGTTTTGAATTGGCCGGGAAGCAGATGTGATGGAGAGCAAAATGGCAACCAATATCAATCTGGACGACATTCTGACTCGTTACCCCGAAGAGGAAGCGTCCTTGATCGAGATCCTTCATGACATTCAGGCGGCGCACCGCCACCTGCCTCGAGAGACCATGAAGACCGTGGCCGAGTACACAGGGGTTCCCCTCTCCCGGGTCACCGCCGTGGCCACCTTCTATTCCGCCTTCTCCTTTGAACCCAAAGGGGAGACGGTGATCAAGATCTGCATGGGCACCGCATGCCACGTGAAGGGAGCCAACCTTATCAAAGGGGAAGCTGAACGAAAGCTCGGTATCAAGGCGGGCCAAACCACTAAGGACGGCAAGTTCACCCTCGAGGTTGTCAACTGCGTCGGCGCCTGCGCCATGGCGCCGCTCGTCATCCAGAACGAGCAATACTACGGAAAGTTCAAGCCCGTGGACCTCGACAAGTTGCTTAGGACAGGGGAGTAACATGAAACTCACGCTGGATACATTCCACAAATTCCAGAAGGAACAGGCCGCACGGCTGGAGGGTCGAAAGGCAATCACCGTGTGCTGCGGCACCAGTTGTCGAGCCAAAGGAGGGCTGGATGTCGCTAGCGCCATCCAGACAAAGTTGAAAGATGCAGGCCTCGACGAAAACGCCGTCGAGCTTACGCAGACCGGATGTCACGGCTGGTGCGAAATGGGTCCCATCGTCACTGTGGAACCTGAAGGCACTTTCTACCAGCAAGTGAAAGTGGAAGATGCCGACGCCATCGTCGCCAGCTACACAAAGGGAAACGCGGAGGAGAAGCTCCTCTACAGAGACCCAACCACCCGACAGAGGGTGGCCTCCTACCATGCCATCCCGTTTTACGCTGGACAAACTCGCTGGGCCCTTCGAAACGTCGGCCGGGTGGACCCAGCCAATATCAACGACTCCATCGCCCGAGGAAGCTATGTTGCGCTGAATCGGGCCCTCACCTCGATGACTCCCGAAGGGGTCCTCAATGAGGTCGCTGAGGCAAAACTCAGAGGGCGCGGCGGCGGTGGTTTCGACGCCGGCCGCAAATGGAGAAGCGCTGCCAAAGCACCAGGCTTCCCGAAGTACATCATCTGCAACGGCGATGAGGGAGATCCCGGAGCCTTCATGGACCGGACCATCATGGAGGGAGACCCCCACGGTGTCCTCGAAGGGATGATCCTCGCTGCTTTCGCTGTAGGCAGCAACCAAGGTTACATTTATGTGCGCCAGGAATACCCGCTGGCGGTAGAACACCTGCGACAGGCCATCAAAGACGCCCACGCCATGGGACTCCTCGGTGACAACATCCTGGGCACTGAGTTCTCCTTCGACGTTCGCATCGCCCGTGGCGGCGGAGCGTTCGTCTGCGGAGAATCTTCCGCCTTGATGCGCTCCATCGAAGGAAAGGTCGGGGAACCCCGAGCAAAATACGTCCACGCGACCGACAAGGGACTCAACGACAAGCCCACGGTCCTCAACAACGTGGAAACCTACGTCAACGTCCCCCTTATCGTCGAAAAGGGCTCCCAGTGGTTCGCCAACACCGGCACCGACAAAAGCAAGGGCACCAAAGCCTTTTCTGTGGTTGGGAAAGTGCTCCACAGCGGCCTCATCGAAGTGCCCATGGGAACCACTTTGAGGGAACTCATCTTCGACATAGCCGGAGGCATTCCGGGGAAAAATCGCCAGTTCAAAGCCGTCCAAACCGGGGGACCGTCGGGTGGCTGCCTGCCCGAGAAGATGCTGGACCTCCCCGTTGATTTCGACTCTCTAGCCGACAACGGCTCCATGATGGGCTCCGGGGGGCTCATTGTCATGGACGACCGCAACTGCATCGTGGATGTCGCTCGATACTTCGTCCACTTCCTGGTGGAAGAGTCGTGCGGCAAGTGCGTCCCCTGTCGAGAAGGGCTAAGGCACCTCCTCGACGTGCTGGAAAGGATCACCCAAGGCAAGGGGAAGATGTCCGACCTGGACACCATCGAACGTCTGTGCGATGTCCTGGAGAATGGAAGCCTCTGTGCCCTCGGGAAGTCCGCAGCCAACCCCGTTCGTTCCACTCTGCGGTACTTCCGGAAGGAATACGAAGAGCACATCAACGAGCACTTCTGCAAGGCAGGTGTCTGCCCGGCATTGTGCACATACAAAATCAATGACCAATGCACCGGCTGCACCTTGTGCGCTAAGGTGTGCCCGACACATTGCATCAGCGGAAGCCGAAAGGAAAAGCACGTCATCGATCAGGCGAAGTGCATCCAGTGCGGCTCCTGCTTCGACGTCTGCAACTTCAACGCAATCGACATTTTGGGGAGCAACGGATGATTGAACTGACCATAGACGGCAAGAGAGTCCAGGCGAGAAAAGGGGAGCACCTGCTGGCCATTGCTCGCCGGGAAGGGGTGGAGATCCCAACGCTCTGTCACCATGAGGCGGTTGAGCCTTCTGGGGCCTGCCGAATGTGCATGGTGGAGGTCACTCGCCCCGATTGGGAGGGCTGGTCAAAGCTGGTCACTGCGTGCAATTTTCCCGCAGAAGAGGACCTCATCGTTCGAACTCGAACAGACAAGGTGATGCAGACCAGAAAGGAGATCCTCGAGCTGCTCATTGCCCGCACTCCAGGCTCTCAACTGATCGCCGAAATGGCCCGCGAGTACGGCCTCGACCATCCGACCCTCACAGTGGGTGAGCTGTCCGAAAAGTGCATCCTGTGCGACATCTGCACCCGGGTGTGCCAGAACCTCGTCACCGGCGCCATCTCTCGAATCAATCGAGGAGTGGAGAAGGAAGTCAACACTCCCTTTGCCGAAGTGTCCGACGTTTGTATCGGTTGCCTGGCCTGCGCCAAATCTTGTCCCACCGATGCCATCGAGTTCAAACAAGTGGGACTCGAGCGGACCATCTGGGGGCGAACCTTCGATCTGGTCCCGTGCACCCAGTGCGGCGCACCGACCCTCCCAAAGGAGCAGGCCGAGTGGCTCAGTGAGCGTACCGGCATGAAGGTGGAGGAGTACTTCGTTTGCGTCAAGTGCAAGGCGGCTCAGACCGCCCGGACGTACGAGAACATCGCTTGGTAAGGAGATTCAAGATGGAAAAGAAACTACTGCACGTCTACCCCCAGCGATGCACCGCCTGCCGGAATTGCGAAATCGCCTGTTCCTTCGCCCATCCCATCGACGGGAAAGCCGGGGTTGCTCGAATCAAGGCCTTTGGTGACAAAGAGGGACGCGTCGGACACAATCAGATCGTCGTCTGCATGCAGTGCGAAGATGCCGCCTGCGTCAGCGCTTGCCCCGCCAACGCCCTCTGGCGAAATCCGGACACGGGCGCCATTTATCTGCTGGAAGAGCGGTGTATCCGCTGCCACTCGTGCGTGGCCGCCTGCCCCTTTGGCAACATGCGTCCTCAAGCCGACGAATTCCCTTCCAAATGCGATGTATGCGGCGGCGACCCCGCCTGCGTGAAGTTCTGCCCGGCCAACGCCCTCGAATACAAGTAGCGTTCCTTACTTGCGGGTCTCCAGTCGCTTGCGGGCCGCCACTCGGGTTTGCCCCGACAGGCGCCGCAGCTTTCGGACCTCCCCGGCATCAAGTACTCTCCAAGACCCTCGCCGCAGCTTGTCCCCCAACTCTATCCCAGCAAAGGCCACCCGCGCCAGGCGCACCACCGGGAATCCCAAAACAGAGAACATTCGCCGGATCTCCCGATTCTTGCCCTCGGTCAAGACGACCTCCACCTCGCACCGACCCCGTCCCCGTGAAAGGACCTTCATGGAGGCCGCTTTGAGCAACTCCCCCTCGTCTTCGATGCCTTCCAGCAATCGCTCCAGAGAAGTCTCCGGAGGGTTGCCTTCCAACTCCGCCACATAGCGCTTTTGCACCCCAAACTCCGGCCGGGTGAGCCGATAAATGAGGTCCCCATCATTTGTAAACAACAGCAACCCGGACGAATCGAAGTCAAGCCGACCGACGTACCGCAGGTGGCGGTAAGTCTCGGGAAGGAGATCGTACACCGTCTCTCGTCCCTCCGGGTCGTGCGCCGTGCACACGACGTTCTTTGGCTTGTGGAAGGCCAGCACCAGGGATTCCTTTGGACGGACAACCTTCCCGTCAACCAGCACCTCCTGCTTGTCTGCATCCACCTTCGTCCCGGCCTGGGTTACAACGACACCGTCCACCTGGACTCGCCCTTCGGCGATTACGGTCTCCGCCTGGCGTCGCGAAGCGACACCACACAAAGCCAGGTATTTCTGCAGGCGGACCCCTTTGATTTCTTCACTCATTTTGACTCCAACATTACTAGATCCCCAGGACCCACGACGTAGCTTGCAACATCCCTCCGATGACGGGTCCGACTATCGCCCCCAGCACTCCGGTTCCCAGAAGGGCGATTAGAATCATCATGGACAAGAACGGATTGTGCTCCAGCTTCTCGACGAAACGGTCCGCCTCTTTGGGAAGCACCATCCCGATGACTCGTGATCCATCCAATGGAGGCAGCGGGAGCAGATTGAAGATGGCTAGGATGTAATTGATGACGAGCAGATTGTGCAGAAGTTGCAGTATGGCCGGAGAAGAGAACCCGCTCACCGCCAGAATCTTGATGAAGACAGCCGACAAGAACCCCAACACCAGGTTGGACAGGGGACCGGCTGCCGCGGTCAGGGCCATACCGGTTTTCATGGTCACCCGCTTTCCCCCCAACTGTCTATTGAACTGAAGGGGATTCACCGGCACCGGACGAGCCCAACCGAAGAAGAACGACGACCCGGACACAACCGCCATAATGGGGAGGAGCAAGGTCCCAATTGGATCAATGTGCGACACTGGATTCAACGTCAATCGTCCCTGGGAGGCAGCGGTATCGTCTCCCAGCCACAAGGCGGATTGAGCATGAAAAAACTCGTGAACCGTCAGACTGAGGATCATCGGCACCAGAACCAGCACAACTTCTCGGATAGTATCCATCAAACCCCACGCCTCGAAATTGACAACTCCACGCTACAATGTGCGCGACTTGTTCGGGATGTCAAGCAATGAGGAACTCCAAAAGTGCCGCCGGGCAACGAAGATCCATTTTGTCACACGACTTGCAGTTGCTCCCGACAAGGGAAAGGACTATAGTTTTCTGTCGATTGTATCGAGTCTTTGGGAGGTCGTAATGAAACGATTTTGGGCTCCAGCCCGCCTCATGTTCCTATCCCTTGTTATTTTGCCTTTGGCGCTCCACTCCTGCATCACAGAGGATGATTCCCCCTCGCCGCAGAGCGAAACCTCGCTAAAGGCGATTATCGGCGGCACTGTCGATACCGGGCATCCAGCAGTGGGCATCGTGCTGACCAATCAGACGATGTGCACCGGAACCCTCATCTCTCCGCGAATCGTCCTTACGGCAGCTCACTGCATGGAAGGGTCGAACCAGCCCGAGGCTTTCGCTCTGGGTTCCAGCATCGATTACGTCACAGCCCAGATTCCCATCTCTCAGTCCATCCCCCATCCCCAATACGGCGACACCGTTGACGGCGGCTATCAGGTCTCCAAACACGATATCGCCGTCGTGGTCTTGCAGTACGACGCTGGAGTTACCCCCATGCCGTACCGTACGGCCTCGGTGGAATCGTTGGTAGGAGCGACGATCACCTTCAGCGGATTCGGAAAGAGCGATCCTTACGACGATTATTCGTCTGGCACCAAGATGAAGGTCAGCACCACGCTGTCCGAGGTGACCACCTACGGCTTCTGGAATTTCACCTCATCATCCAATCCGAAAAACACCTGCCAGGGGGACTCCGGAGGGCCGGCTTTCTACAACAACAACGGCGTGGAAGAGGTAATTGGAGTGGTCTCGTCGGGAGACCCCTACTGCGTCGAGAGCGGCTTCAATTCACGGGCGGACATTCACGCTGCGTGGATTCAGCAGATGATCCAGACCTACGATCCCGGTGGAATCAACCCCGGCAACTGCGGCAACGGCGTGTGTGAATCCGGGGAAACTTCCACATCGTGCCCATCGGACTGCGGCGGGGGAACCCAGGGACAGCTCGGATCGACCTGCGCCTCCGAAGGGGACTGCCAGACGGGCCTGCTGTGCGTACAAAGCTCCGATGGGAGTTTCTGCACGCAGTACTGCAGCGATCCGGACACCGGCGGCGGTTGCCCCTCGGGCTACTACTGCGTTCCCCTCCAGACCCCTCCAGCTAGCGGAGACGGGGTCTGTTTTCCTTCATCCACGGGGTGCGGGAACGGGACCTGCGACGCGGGTGAGACCTACCAGAACTGCGAGCCGGATTGCGTATCCTCCAACTGCAACGGTGTTCCCTACGAGGGATGCTGCGACGGCAACGTCATGGCTTGGTGTGAGAACAGCCAACTCTACATGATCAACTGCGACGGGAACGATAGCTGCGGCTGGTCCGCCAGCGCAGGATACTACGATTGCGGAACCGCCGGGGGATCTGACCCCAGCGGTAGCTTCTCCATCAGTTGCAGCACCTCCACGGGTCCTGTGTGTGGCAACGGAACTTGCGAGAGTGGTGAGACCGCAACGTCCTGCCCCGCCGACTGCAAGACCACGACCCCCGCCGTTTGCGGAGATGGAAAGTGTCAGGCACCGGAGACCTCAGATTCCTGTCCCAGCGACTGCCTGATCGGTGGAGACCCAGTGTGTGGGGACGGCAAGTGCGAAGCCCCCGAGACTTCTGACTCCTGCACCGCCGATTGCCTCATTGGAGGGACTGCAGTTTGCGGAGACAGCAAGTGCGAGGCACCAGAGACATCCGACTCATGCCCCGCAGACTGTCTCATCGGTGGCACTGTATGCGGAGACAGCAAGTGCGAGGCGCCGGAGACATCCGACTCCTGTCCGGACGATTGCCTCGTGACCAGCCAATGCGGGGACGGCGCCTGCGAGGGCACCGAGACGGCAGCGTCTTGCCCGGCAGATTGCAGCGTTGATGTCCCCCTTGCTTGCGGGGACGGTGTCTGTGGCGACGACGAGACCTGCGAGAATTGCCCCGACGACTGCGGGGACTGCCTCTTCGGCAATGGGGACGGACCCTTCGGTTGCTCCACCTCATCGCCCGCCAGCCACCCCGAGGTCATCTGGCTGACCCTGTGGGCCCTCCTCTCCATCCTGGTCATCAGACGCTTCTCTCCCAATCAGGGGTAGGCAGTCGGCAGTCGGCAGTCGGCAGTCGGCAATTGAATACCACCGTCTACATCCCATAAGACACTGATAAGGCTTGGATGTGAAGGTACAGCGGATCGAGGTTGCCCGAAACTTCTGGGCCGTCTGAAAGGACTACTGCTTGCGGAACACGAAGGGGTAGTTGACCTTCACAACACCACCGCCCTTGGGAGCGGGGAACTTCCAGGTCTGAATCTTGCGTTCGACGCAGCGTGCAAGCTCGCTGTCTCCCATGGTGGAAGCCAGAACCTTGGCACGCATGACCGAACCTGTGGGGGAGATAATGAACTGAACAGTCATCTTCCCTTCCAGGTCCGGATTTCGTTGGAAAGCGCTCTGGTAGCACCAGCGGATCTTGTTGATCTGCTTTCGGATGTAGCGCTTCACGACGGCCTTGTCGAGTTTTCCGGATCCTTCCATTCCGAAGTCCGGTGAGGGAGCGATGCGGACCTTCTTGTCCTTGAATTTCGGCCCCTTCACGGCCTTGGCGACTCTCTTCTTCGAGAGTTCCTTGATTTCGGTTCCGCCGCCGATGTTGGCACCGTTGCCCCCGACGAGGGTTCCATCTGCGCCAACGCTTCCACCGAAGGAACCACCGGCGGTGGGGTCACCCCCGGCTACGTTGCCATCGGATTCCATTTCGGACAGGTTGAACGGGTCGTCAGAGCCTGTGGCGCCGACGTCCAGAGCACCGTCGCTACCCAACTCTTCCAAGGCGAGGTCGTTCTGGGCCTGGAAGCCGTTGTCAAACTTCATCTGGTCGCCGAAGTCGGACCCCATTACCTTCATTCCGGTACTGTGAATGGCAGCGAGGGCGCCTTTGGAGCGTACTCGTTCCTTTCGCTCAGCCTTCGAGAGGGAGGACATCGGGGCATACTTCTTCTTGGTCTTGGTATGCTTCAAATCGGTCTTCATTTCGGCCTTCTTGGCCTGCTTGATGACCTGGGTCTTCTTAACAACGACGGTCTTCTTCTCTTCCTGTTTCTTCTGTTCCAGGACTGGAACCTTGTCGACTTCGTCTTGCAGTTCCTCTTCTTCGTTGTCGAGCTTCTTCTTCTCTTCGTCTTCGACCTTCACGAGATCTTTCTTTTCTTCCTTCTCTTTCTCCTTCTTCTGTTTCTCGGCGCGAATCAGGGTCTTGAAGCTCCGGGAGCGCAAAGAGGAGATTCGCTTCACGGGCTCGCTCTTGGGTGCTGCCATAACAGCCAGGAGAAAGAGAGAGTGGATGAAGAAGGCCACCAGGAAGCTGGCCAGAATGGGGATATTGATTCGAGAAAGGAATGCGCCTTTCGGTTCAATCATGGCCGGTTCGAGGCCCAGGATGAAGATCACATCCCCCACTTCGATGCGAGCTTTGATCTTGTAAGTCAGCGGCAGGAGGTACTTCTCCTTGATCAAGGAGGTCTGTTTGACCTTGTCCACGCTGAGGACTTGATCGTTGATCATGACCTTGCCTTGGACGGTGTTCTTTTCCAGATTCAGGGCGGGCTTGCCCTTGTAGGAGACGATGAGGGGGTATTTCCGCTGGCCCAGCATGTCCTCGGGGACAAAGAAGTCGGCAGTGGTATCCTGTCCAACTGTAACGGTCTTGAACTGGGATTCCCGGGGCCACTTGAAGATTTCCCGGGTCATCATGAAAATGACGATATCCGCCACGATGAAACAGGCGATGACGGCGGTCATCGCTGGGCCGTAGTCATCAAGCTTTCCATCGGCGTACATTTCCCTCATCTTTCCGTACATCGCCAGTGTGAACCAGACTTGGAAAGAGAGGAGGAGGGCTGAATAGACGACGGAGTGGATGATGTGCCGGGCCGACTTGCCAAAGCGGTTCACCGCCACGACATTCTCTTCCCAGATCTGAGCGATGTTGAGCACCGGTTTGTGGGGCAATTCGTATGCCGCCCACCGGTTCTTCACTGCGCCCGTTGCGGCCTGACCCTTGACTCGAATGGTCAATTGAGTCTCGCCAATACGAAGCTTGTCCCCGTCGGAGACCAGGTTCGATTGCTCCACTCTGTTGCCATTAAGCTGAGTCCCCGTGCTGGTCCCCAGGTCAACAACGCGAACAGTCCCTTGTTCGGAGACTTCGATAAGCGCGTGTTCCTTGCCGGCGGTGGGATCGCTCAGCGGAATCTCGCTGTCGGAGTTTCGGCCGATGCGGATCTGGTTCGAGGTGAACTTGTGGGTGGTTTCTTTTCCCTTCCCATCACGAACGACAATGGTGAGTTCGGTCTTATCCGCCATGTTTCTTTCCCTCAAAGGTCTTCCGCAGATCGGACGATCTCGTCGACGAAATCCTGCCGAATTTTGATGAGACTGGCCGCCTTCTGTTGCTGGACCAATCCGACGAACCCGACGTCCGGCTTGAGGAAGTCAACAGAGACTTCATCTTCCTCAAAATCGAACACCGTTACATCTTTCTTGGTCTTGTCCTTCTCTTGAGCAAGTACAGGTGTTGCCACCAACAGAAGTCCTGCAGCGATGCCTGCTATCAAGCCTTTCATGCTCATCCCTCCATTTCGGGTCCAGTATAGCGCCTCGAACCCCAAAAACCCAGCCCCAAGGTGGGGTCTGAGAACACATTCGCTTCAACTACCAATCGACACCGGCAGGTATCCAGAGTTCCGGTACTACCTCGACTATTTCTCCCCTTCGGGCTCAGCCTTCTCCTCGGCTTCACCCTCCTTCGCAGGTACTTCTTCGGTCTTCTCTTCGGCCTTCTCTTCGACCTTGCCTTCTTCTGCGGGAGCTTCCTCGGCCTTCTCTTCGACTTTGCCTTCCTCTGCGGGAGCTTCCTCGGCCTTCTCTTCGGCCTTGCCCTCGTCCGGCTTGCTCTCTTCGGATTCGAGCTTCTTCATCTCTTCGAGGGCCTTGATGGTCTCGTTGATTCCCTTGACCTTGAGTTCCATCTCCTTCCACTTCGGGTGGTTCTTGTCGATGGAGTTTTTGAACTGGGTGCACTGTGTCAGTGCTGCGTTGTAATCGGTCAGGTAGTCATTGAGGAGGAGGCACAGGTTGTAGCGAGCTTCCTTGTTTCCTGGGTCTTTGTCCAGGATTCCAGTAAGGACGGCTTTGGCATCGTCGAAGCGCTCCATTCCTCGAAGAGCGACAGCCCGGCTGAGAAGAAATTCGGGGTTGTCAGGGAGGAGCTTCAAGACTTCATCAATGTACCGGAGTGCTGCGTCAAAGTCCTTGTAGTTGAGGGCGATGGCGGCGAGATTCCGACGGGCATCCACGAAGGTTGCGTCGGCAGCAGCCGCCTTTTCGAAGCTGGTGAAGGCCCCCTTGATGTTCTCCTTCTTGAGTTCAATCAGCCCTTGAACGTTCAAAATGGGGGCGTTATGTTCTTCAATGGCCAGGGCGCTTTTCACCACCAGCATTGCGACATCAAGGCGATCCTTCCTCATCCAGGCGATGGCCATGTTGAGGTAGGCGTTCATGTTGCTGGGGTCCCCGAGAAGGGCAATACGGCAGTGCTTTATGGTGTCATCCAGTTGGTTGGCCTTGAGCGCTGCCAGGGCCAGATAGTTTCTGGAGACGGCGCAATACTTGTCCATTTCGACGGCCTGTTGGATCTTCGCTTCGCCGGCTTCCTTTTCCCCCTTCTCAATCTGAATGATGCCCAATTGGGCGACTGCATCGGAGAAATTCGGATCGAGTGCGAGGGTTTTCTGGAGGTACTCGGTGGCCTTTGCGGTGTCGCCTCGGCGTAGCGCGGCCACACCCAGTGCGTAGGCAGCTTCGGGGACTTTGTCTTGATTGGCCAATCGAATCAGGGTCTGTTCTCCATCGCTTCCGGGTGCGACGAGTTGGGGTTCCTTGCGAGCTCGGTTCAGCAGGGAGTTCAACTCGTCTTTGACTTCGGGGGCCTCTGCAACGCCCTCGTCTTCGTCCCCGGCTTCATCCTGCACCTGAAGTCCTTCTGGTGCTTCGTCAGCAGCGGGCTGAGCGAAGGCAGGTGCGGCAAAGAGCAGTCCCAGACCGATCAGAGTAAAGGTCAGTCGTTTCATTGTGCTTCACCTCCTGCTTTCTCGCCTTCTCCGCTGGGTTTCTCGTCGAGGGTTGGGTTCGGCGGCTCCTTCTGGGATCCGAGGTCTGCCTGGAAGACGAGCACCTTTCGGTCTCTGAAGGCTGGGGGATTGGCACCTGCCTGGTAGTAGCCAGGTCGAATTCGATACTCTCTTAGACCCGCCGACTCAATGGAGAGTTGGCTGAGGTGGAGCTGAGCCTTGTCTGTGTAATCGTTGAAGATCCGACTGGTCTTTGCGACGTTGAGACATTCTCGATAGGCCGCTGCTGCCTTCTTTCGGAATCCTTCTGCGAACTCACTCAGAGCGAATCGATACTCTTCCTGCTCGTAGGCATCGAGGCCTCTGGGGAGGGGAGAGTTCTCGAATTCAGATGCGAACTTCTCCCAGGATGCGCCAATGCGATAGAGGGCAGCGGTGGACCAGTTGGGTTGCTTGAGGCTGAGGACGGTCATGTAGTATTTTTCGGCTTCCAGGAGAATCTTCATCTTGTTCTCGGTGGCCTCTTTCAGCTTGCTTCGCGTGAGGCGAATTCCGGAGGCTTCCTGGAACATGGAGTCCCCAATATTGAAGAAGGCCCAGGCAATGGCTGAGACGCCACGGGAGTTGATCTTTTTGCGTTCTTCAGGGGTCAATGCCTTGAAGGTTTCGATGAGTTCCTCGGCCTGCTTTCTGGCTC
>CALFHQ010000389.1 GCA_937876385.1 uncultured Pseudomonadota bacterium | reverse complement strand
CGTTGAAGTGGATCTTTACACCGAACCGAGCCTTCTTCATCTCCAGTTCGTGGAGAATGGCGGTGATGCGCTCCATCAAGTCAGCAGACACCTGCTTTCTTTGGTCATGGAGGGCCACGGCCGCGGCCGACATTGCTTCTTTTGCCTGATTGCACTGGGCTACGAGGGCACCCATGGAGGCCTGGGAGTCTCCCAGGTCGTTCAATTCGCTCCGGGACTCCTCGAGGAGCTCCACCAGGGCATCTCCGTCGGCCACCTGAAACTTGCGCCGAGCCTTCTGGATCCCCGCAAGCTTGCTTTGGAGGTGGTCCAGCGCCTCGGGGTTGAACTCTGTCTCTGCGAGCCGTCGCCGCAATTCCTGACTGACGTCGTCTACCTCTTCCTGGGCCCCCGAAAGGCGGTCAACGAAGTCCTCCATTCCAGCGTCGTAGCGGAGGATCGATTGCAGTTGCTGAACGACTTTGCCGAGGTTGCTGACCACGTCGCCGTCCTCTTCATAGAGGGTGGACACGGCAAATTGAAGAGCCTCTCCGATGTCAACGGAGTGATTCAGTCGACGGATCTTTTCCTCCAACTTCCCTTCTTCCCCTCGGGAAAGGTCCAGGCGCTCGAGTTCGACGATGAGGTCTTGAAGCTCCTCCATTCGCTGTGTGCGGTGGGCCAGGCGGTCTTCAAATGCCCTTCGACGCTTCTCCAGATCGTTCCACGTCTTGTGGGTCTTCTCCATCTCTTCGAGGAGGGAAGGGGGCGTTCCAAAGCGATCCAGGACGTGAATGTGCTCGGTGCTCTTCAAGAGGCGAATCGATTCGTGCTGGCTGGAGAGGTTCACCAGGTGCTCCGCCACCAGGCGGGCCTGGGTCAAGGTCACGAGCCTCCCAGCGAGGTGGAACCGATCCCGTTTGCTCTTCTCTAAAAAGCGCACCGAGCGACGAACGGTGAGCTCTTCGGGGAACTCTTCGTCGGGGTCCAAGGGAAGTGCCTCTATAAGCTCGTCAGATGGGTGGGGGAGGCTCCACGCCCCTTCCACCACCATGTCCGTGGCGCCGCTTCGAACCTGCTCTCGCATGACGGTGCTTCCCAGGAGTTGCTCGATGGCTCGAAGGAGCATCGACTTTCCGGCACCCGTCTCCCCGGTGATGACCGTGAAGCCGTCTTCCAGCTCCACCTCCGCTTTGGCGATGATGGCCAGGTTTCGTACCGACAGATATGACAACATTGCGGGTTGCCTCCCCTCGTAAATTCCCCGCTTGATTCCTACCTCAGAAGGGCTGTTTGTACCAGTTCAGCCGTGCCCTCTTGGGATTC
>CALFHQ010000388.1 GCA_937876385.1 uncultured Pseudomonadota bacterium | reverse complement strand
CTGCTACTGGCACCAATCGGCCCACCCGGCGACCGCGTCCACTTTGAGTGGATGGGCCCGGCCGAATTCGTATCGGTTTTCCGCTTGCTGGCACTCCGGCCACATCTCTGCCGTCTCCCAGCTTCCTCGGTTGTATTTGTACTCAAACCACTGGCCCCGAGGAACCTGGAGCGTTCCCACTGCAATGCCCGGCTCCAAGCCCCAGGCGAGGGGGTAGGAGACCCAGTCGCTGGAAGATGTGGCCACGTGGATGGGAGTTACCGTCGAGGTACCCGCTGGAAGATGAATCTCCACGGGCACCCGCACTGGGGGACGCAGAGAATCGAGGGTCATGTCCGCCACCACCTCCACTTCGAGGTTTCCTGTGTCGGGTAGAACAACCCACACGCTTCGGTCGTTGTCGTCAAAAATCCACCCCGTGTTCACGGGAGTCTTCAAGGTGCCGTCCGCCGTGAAAATGGCGTCGTAGTCTCCCAAATCCTGGAGGAGACTTCCGTCCTTTCGAACTTCCGTGGGGCGTTGGTCGATGGGGCGAAAGCGCAGGGCGATGTTTCGTGTGGGCAACGCAAAACCACTGTGAGTTCGAGCCCCGGTCAAGATCGCTCCCGTGTCGGTTTTCTTGAGGGTATACATCGTCGTGGCGTAGGCTCCCGACTCAAAATCGTTGCTCGTAGCGTCGTCTTCAAACAGGGTGAAGCTGGTTTCCTCGTTGGTTGGAAAGAGGTCCAACGTGAGGGGATTCAACGGGGCCTGGTCGCTGTACATCATGAGGGGTGCCTTGGGAATGATGGAACCGGCCCGCAGGTAAGTCGGGAGTGCCTGGAGGGTGACGTCGAGGGTGACAGTGGTGGGGCCTTCGTAAACCGCTCCCGAGTGGGCTTCCATCCAGCGTCCGGCGGGAAGGTAGATGCTGCGCGTAGAGGCACCTTCAGTGACCACAGGAGCCACCAACATCCACGGTCCCACCATGACCTCGTCAGACAGGTTCCAGGTATCGGGGTCCCCCTGGAATTCGTAGAGGAGGGGGCGGAGAATCGGGTCGCCGTGAAGCCACGCCTGATAGAAAAGAGAGTAGTAGTATGGCAGCAGACGATATCGCTTCGAAATGTGGATGCGGCTGATGTCCTCCACCTCTTCGGTGTAGGACCAAGGCTCCTGGTCGTTGCTGTTTTGTTGGACGTGGGTTCGATAGAAGGGGGAGATGGACCCCACGGCAATCCAGCGTGCGAACAATTCTGCGGTGGGATTGCCCTCCCATCCTCCAACATCGCTCCCGACGTTGGCGACTCCCGACAACCCCAGTCCCATGAGCATCGGCAGTTGGTCCGCCAGCGCCACGAAGTTGGAGGCAGCATCCCCGGTCCACACGGCGCTGTACCGTTGGATTCCGGCGAATCCGGCTCTAGTCAGCAGGAAGGGGCGTTGGTTGGGGAGGTGGAGGCGGTATCCTTCGTAGGTTCCCTTGCTCTCCATCAGTGCGTAGACGTTGTGAATGGCAAAGAGGTTGGTGGGGGTGCCGTTTCCAAAGGCTTCGACCTCACCGGGGACCGTGTTGAAGTCCTCAGCCAGAAAGCTGGCGGGCTCGTTCATGTCGAGCCAGATTCCCCAAACACCAGAGTCCGTGAGGCGAGGAATGAGGGTCCCCCACCAGCTTCGAGTGGTGGGATTGGTGAAATCGGGGAACACCGCCGGACCGGGCCACACCTCTCCCACGTACGGAGTGTCTTGACCCGGATTGGTGAGGTAATGCCCCCCGGCAAGGCCTGCATCATAAATGTCCCAGCCGGGATCGAACTTCAAACCGGGGTCGATAATGGCGGTCACTTTGAACCCCAACTCGGCCACGCTGCTCACCAGCCCCTCGGGGTCCGGGAAGTCCTGGGGATGCCAGGTCCAGGAGCGAAATCCATCCATGTAGTCGATGTCGAGCCAGATACCATCGGCTGGAATCTGGCGGCTTCGAAACTCCTCGCACACGTCCAGAACTCGGGTGTCCGGGGTGTAGCTCCAGCGGCACTGGTGGTATCCCACCGCCCATCGAGGGGGCATCACCTGGGTTCCGGTAAGTTGCGTGTAGCGGCGAACTACGTCTGCCACGGCTGGGCCGGCGATGAGGTACTGCCGAATGTCCCCTCCGAAGGCTTCCACCAGGAATTCGTCGGGGGTTGTGTGCCCGATGTCGAAGCGCATGAAATGGGTGTTGTCTACGAAGACTCCGTAAGCGTTCCCCTGTTGCATCCCGATGTAGAAGGGGATGGATTGGTAGAGTGGATCCTGGGCTGGGCCGTAGCTCGGCTTGTCGGTGTTCCAGAATTCGAGTCGTCTCCCACGCTTGTTGAGCGCTCCGGTCTTCTCACCGAATCCGTAGAACCCAGCTTCTTCCGGAATGGTTCTCCTGATTCCCTTAATGTTGAAGCCGGCCCCTTGGAACTGACCAGCCTGCTCGAAGTACCCTTCACCCTCGGTATCATCCCAGAGCACGGTTCCGTTGGAGTCTTGAGCGACGACCCGGCACCCCGGCCAGGTCACGGTGATGGTCAATGCATCGGTGGACAGGGTGGCGGTTGCGTTGTCTACGCCAACTTGAGTCTCTGTGGCCGGCCACTCCTTCTCCACCACCGCGTAGGATGGTTCGTCCACGAACCCTTGAACCCCCGCGTGTTTCATCAAGACGATGTTGGGGTCCAGCACCACGAACTCCACCGTGGTATTGGGGCATTGACCTTGAAAGGTCTGGTCATCGAAGGAGAGGAACCATCCCTCGGGAGCCTCGGCGTCAGAGGTAGTGTCGGTGTCGGTGTCGATTTCGGGGACTACCTCCAGCACGTCGTGGACCTCGTCAAAGGGGGTATCGCCGGCGTCACTGGTATCCATGTCTGTGGACAGATCCGGGGTGTCAAAGAGGGAGAGGTCGAAGGCATCGAGGGTTGATACTTCCAATCCGTCCCCGGCCAGGTCCGCCGTGGAGTCTTCCACGGTGGAGTGCGAGTCCAGATTGCTGGAGTCCCCACTGCACGCTGGAAAGGTCAGAAAAATGAGCAGGAAAGTGAAGCTCAAAATGGCAGGCGGGCACAATGGACGAAGGCACATGGGTCAACTCCCTCAAGCGGTTCATCACCGATTGCATCATAGGCGACATTGGCGCCGAGGGCTACCCTGTTTAGAACTCGATGGTGCCCACATCGATGACTTCTTTGGCGTCGTCGAGGCGGAGGGTGAGGACTTGTTTCTTCTCGTTGGTTCGACCGAAGTTTGTGAACACGGTCACTTGGAGCGTCACGGCGCCTGTCAGGGCTGGTGCGCTGGAGCCGTAGAAGTTCGCCTGGATTTTGTACTTTCCGCGCATGGCGTGGTGAAGAACATATTCTTCCGGGCCGTAGCCCTGAGTGAAGTCTCGGGAGACGAGTCCACCGATCTGGCTTAAGTTGTTTCCATAGAATGCCTTTTCTCCGGTGGGTTCGATGACCCAGAGATCCATATCGGTGAGGTCTGTGTCCCAGGTCAGGCTGATTCGCACGTCGAGGTCGAGAAGCTCCACCAATCTTTTGTCCACATCGAACTTCGAGATTCCTTTGCGTTTGGCCCGGGCGATGATTCGGTTCATCTCCATGAGGGCGATGAGCTCAATCTCGTCGAAGCGATCCCACTGCCCCAAGACCACCTTGTACAGCAGCTCTACTGCCCGCTGGTATTGGTCCATCTGGTCCAGCACGAGGGCCAGATCCCGGTACGACTGTGGTTCTTCCGGGCGAAGCTCCAACACATGCTCCAGGACGCTCGCTGCCAACTTGAGGTACTTCTCCTGGGCAAGCTTGTATGCCATGACACGGAAGAGGGCGGGGTTCTCGAGTTCCAACTCGACGATGTTGGTGAGGACCTGCAGTCCTTCACTTCGAAGGCCGTTCTTGAAGAACCAGGTCGCGCAGTCGAGGTAGTACGCCGGCATGTTGCCGTATTCCTTCTTCATTTTCAGGTAGTGAGCAAATGCCCCCTTCTTGCCGACCTTGTCCAGAGCCTTCATGTAGGGCGTATCGGGGTTCCAAGCTTGGATCTGGATGGTGGGTTGGGGAGCCGCTTCTTCGTCCTTCGCCTTCGATTTCTTGCCGGATACGTTGACGGAAGCTTCCATTCGGGCCTCGCGAGGTGCCGCGCTTCTCATGCCGCCGCCTGCGGAGGATCCCGCTCCACCCATACCCATGCCCATGGAAGATCTGGCTTCGTCCTCTTCCATCTCCGCTGCCTTCTCTTCCCCTTTCTGGACCGGTTCCTTGGGAATCTCAAACTTGCGGTTCCACCATTCCTTTCGGGCGTTCCACAGTTCCACGGCGTGGGCCAGCAGATCCTTCTCTTCTGACCGCTTCTCGGCGTCCATTTCCTCGACCCTGGCGATCCACTCTTTCCGCATTTCCGGCAATGATTCTGGGGGCATGACTCGGTGTTCCACATATTGTTCGAGGCTCTCGAGAACCAGAAGGGAGGTTCCCGGGGTGACCAGGCCGTAGTCTCGCCCCATAGCCACCAGTTCGTCTTTGTTCTTCTTTACCCGTCCCATGAGTTCTGAGATTTTCTGCTGGGCCCAGTATTGGCGCAGCAATTTTCCAGGTTCGGCGTCTGCCTTTCGCACGGTCAAGGTGACCGAGGAGAGGACTTCGGCTCCAATACCGAATTCCACCAGGAGTCGCGCTTCACGGCTCTGGAGCATGCCTGTGATTGGAATTCTACCGTGGGCTGGGGTCGGGGAGCTGGGGGTGAGGTCGGTGACTTTGCCGTCGAGGACCTTCACCGACTTCAAGACAAAGGGGGCAAAGCCGACTTCGTTCAAGGCATCGACTTCGGCCACACTTTTCAAGTTGTAAAAGGCCCCGCCGCTTTGTCGAGCGATCTGCTTGAGCAGGGGATGATCGGCCACGGTGGACCCACTGACGACGAATACGGGGGCAGTAAATCCGGTGGGAAGGTCGTCCCCGATGTTGGACAGGCCGTCGGAAAAGAGGACGTAGAAATCGG
>CALFHQ010000387.1 GCA_937876385.1 uncultured Pseudomonadota bacterium | reverse complement strand
GCCAGCGATGAATGCCTCGACCTCATGGGAGGCAAAACTCGTGTGACACGTTCCCTGCTGTGGGGGTGCGGAGGCAACGCCATCTCCGCTGGAGAACGAAATCGCTTGAGATTGGACTACACCCTCCTGGGAAACTCTCCGGTGGGGGTACAATCGAAAAACGGCTCCACCGTTCGAATCCGAAATACCCTCGCTGTGAGTTGCAATATCGCCTTCTGGTCGCAACGCTACGATGCTCGGTACGACCGGCGCTCTCGAATTACCCTTCGGGAGGTCGCTTGTGTGGATGTGAAGCAGCACGAAGGGGGCAAGGGTCGAATCAAGGGGAAATGCAATCCCGACTTCAAAACCGTTGAGCTGGATGAGCTGACCGATTGGCTGGACCTTGATGAGACGGGACACCCAACCCTTGGGGAGGTGCTGCCATGAAGCCTCCCAGAAGACTTCGTCCGGGTCCTGGTTTCATCTATCTGGTTGCGGTTCTTGTGGGGACCATTCTGTTCGTCTCCTGGGCACTCTCCACCCCCAGACTCCATGCTGTGTGGAAGTGGACTCGGGAGGTCAGAGCGATGCAAGGAACCCTCTTCTCCGAGGAAGCCTTCGTGGTCCTGCGGGAGACCCTGAAATCCTACCCGGAGTTGGCCGATGAATGGGTCGACGATGAACTCGGAATGGTGGTTCTTGACGGCCGGGATGGCGTCTGGCTGCAGGGAAAAACCGGAGTTCTCGTGGGGTGGGAAGAGGAACCCGACGGTCCCTTCGTTATCCAAGTCAAAGCCACCGGGGAGGCAGATCAGTTCCCCTGCAAAGTGGGCTTCGAGTTTGCTGAATCCAGTCACTGGCTGGAGTTCTCAGGGCCTCAAACCCTTGACCTGGTTCTTGACCCTCTGGGTAAGGAAGTCCCCACCGTCGCACGGATCCGAGTGGAAACTCCAGAAAGCGGCAAGATGCCGGAGATTCACATCGGACCCCCGCCAGAAAGCCAGGAGGGGCGACCATGATTCGTCGTTTCAATCGATATGAACTGAAATACCTGGTCCATGCTAAGGACTATCAACCCCTCGTGGACGACCTGCTGCACTTCATGAAGTTCGACGAGCACGCCGGGGAAGACGGCTACTACCGGGTGACCAGTCTCTACTATGACAGCCCGGATTATCAGTTCTACCGGTCGAAGATAGAGGGACTCAAGTACCGGCGAAAACTGCGATTGCGCATTTATCCCCGGTTCGAAGGGGACAAAGTAGAGCTGGGTTCAGTGGAGATCAAGCAGCGCATCAATCGAACGGTCCAGAAACGCCGCATCTTTCTGCCATACGAAGAAGCCCAAGCCCTGTGCAGCGGGAGCTTCAATCGCACCGACCTGGATGAAACCGACCAGGCAGCGGCATCGGAAATCCTCTACCTGGTCCGAGCCCTTCGACTGAAGCCCGCTTGCATTGTCACGTATCGTCGACTGGCCTTGGTCGGAAACCGATACGAGTCGGGGATGCGGGTGACCTTCGATGCCCTGGTCAGCGGCCGGGTGGTCGCCTTGGACCCGCAGGAGAAAGCCCCAAACCAGCGACTAATTCCCCCAAACATGTATGTGTTGGAAGTGAAGGTCAACGAGCGGATTCCAACCTGGGTGGTTTCCCTCC
>CALFHQ010000386.1 GCA_937876385.1 uncultured Pseudomonadota bacterium | reverse complement strand
CTGACGGAGCCGATCGCTTCGCCATCTTTCGAGCCCGATCAGGCCGAATCGGTATAATTCATCAGCTTTTCGCGTGTATTGGAGAGCCACGCACCGGCTTGCCCGCGCTTTGACTCTCCCCCGTGGTGACCTCGGTATCAAGGTGGATGGCGCTTGGTAGGTGCTCTGGAGCATGTGGCTGAATATTCAATCGATACGAACAGTTCGATGGATCCGCATCCCGTGGGACTTCAGGTCCACGGATGAGTTTTGGCAAGGGACAACAGAAGCTGCGGCATCAGAGCCTAGTCGTCAACGGACGGCCCCTCGTCTGGCAAATCCAGCGAGTGTGGGGAGTAGCCAAGAAGAGTATAATTGGGGTTCCCTGTACCCACCCGACGGGTGTGAACCCGGATTTCCATTGGGTCACCGACTAAGGAATTAATCTCACTTACCGACTCCAGTTCCTTCTGGATGCCACCAGAAATATACTCTTCGGAATCTGTAGGTTGAAACTCGAACCTCCGGTGCTTGGGGAGAGCCCCGAGGAATGCTCCAACAAGCACCACTTCTCCTTCGTGTATGTTATCGGTGTGGAGTCTCTCTAGACTTCGGCGCACCTGAGCAACATCTTTGAAACGAAAAACATCTCCCTGGAACTCCATTGCGCAGATGGACTCGTTCTTCGCAAGAACATCTAGGAACTTCCGAATTGACTCCAGAGCTCTTGGGTCGGTGTCTGCCAGTGCTTCAGTCAGCTCATCGTCTGTACCGAGCGTAGTCGAGATGATCTGCTTGACCTGCTCGATAGCTGGTTCGAGTGGAGGATCGGGAGGGAAAAGCATCTGACTGTCCCTGGGGGCTTCCTCTAGCTGGAATCCAAACGAACCCTGAGCAGTCCCGGTAATCATTAGTCTGAAATCATCTTGGGAAGGTAGCACTCCCCTGGAACCGAGAGGGCGAGCCTGACTCGCACCAACAGCAGCAACAGCCTCAGAGAATGCTCCAACAACCTCTCCACCAAACTTGGCGAACAAGCCATAGCTGCCAACGACTGCTCGTCCCCGAAAGGTCAATCGAGTCTGGACTGGCGTTCTAGTAGGTGCCTCAATGCCCCCAAGGACTTCAACGACTTCTTGGAGTCTCTGTTCGAATCCTAGCTTCTCAATTTCCCGACCCGCTGGTATTTTTGCAAGCAACCGCTCGAGAGTAGTCTTCTCAGCTCGCAGCTGCTGGTACTCCTTCAAATTCATTGCTGTCCCCCCTCAGCAGTCTGATCGAGGAGGTTTGCCCTCGCCTCTGCATCCTGGTCAGGAGTCAGGTCGATTTTAAGGTACCCCTTCCATTCCCCAGTTCTGCGGTGAGACCAGAGGCTATGCCAGTAGGTAACTGCTTCAATGAACTGCCTCGGATCCCCGGGACTCAGTTCGACAAAAAAGGCATCGACTTGGAATCGAGCCTTCGTTTGGCTCGGGTCGAAGAGTGAACCATCCTCCAGGAGAAGACTCGTTTGTGTCTTTCCGTCTGGCATATCGAAAAAGGTAACCACATCGATATCACCTGGTTGACGGTCCTCAGTGCGCTCAATGTCCTCTAGGAAGCTCCCGTCTACCCACTGGAACCCGCCCACCAAACCAAGTTGGTGGAGCTCACTCCGAAAGTCCAGTAGCCCGTTGAGGATATCTCTGCGCCTATCAGAGGTGTTGAACCGAAGAACGAGGTCTAGAAGCGAAACGCTGTAAGGAGAACGCTCGGCCGATGTGGGAGCCAAGGCGTCGACAGGTGGGAGAACGCCAGTCGAGGTCCAATCAGGAATTGCAGTAGCGCACATGTAGCAGCCCTCGCCCAAACTGAAAGGCACATTGGGTATTGATCCCTCTTCCTTGATTCTCGCTCATGCACGATCTACGTCAAGAGTTCGGAGCAACGCGGGGGGCAACCTGAGATGTTTTTAGGGCCCGGGGCGACCGCACCAGCACGTCTGGGACTGATACTTTCTTCTGGCCCCACTTGAGGGGGATGTGATCCTGAGATTTGGCCCCACCTTGTAGGATGCCTCGGAGTCCGTGAATCGGACGTCGGAGGCCCACTTGGAGTTGAGCAAGGTGGAATTGTACGAGACGATCCGAAGGGACTACTACCTCTCGAAGAAGGGGATCC